>JBGPOB010000074.1:0-13353 GCA_041487815.1 Xanthobacteraceae bacterium
ACGTCTTTCTCGAATGGATCGGATGGGTCATGAGCCCACGCTACTTCTTCGACGACGCAACGCTGTCGGCGCTCGAGAATTTCGCGCGCTTTCGTGGTGGCCTGCGCGCAATCGGATTGAACGACGACCCATGGGCGACGCCGCCGGCGATCGATCTGTTGGTATCGGGATTCTCGGGAACGCGGCCAGACCGCATCCAGATTGAGCCACGCGATGTGGGCGCAAGGAAGATCGGCCATCTCGGATATTTTCGACTCGAACATTCCCATACGCTGTGGCGCGATGCCGCGAAGTGGCTCGGGTCCGAAATCTGATTGCGCGTTATTCCGCCGCCTGCTGGCCGTAGCGCGCGGTGGGCATACGCATGGTGACGAGTTCCTCGCCGGATGTCGGATGCAAAGCCATGGTTGCGTCGAGATCGGCCTTCGTCGCTCCGATCTTTACGGCGACGGCAAACATCTGAATGATTTCGGCAGCCCCATCCCCGACGATGTGGCAGCCGAGTACGCGGTCGCTCGCGCCGTCGACGACGAGTTTCATCAGCATGCGCGTGTCGCGGCCGGATAACGTCGCCTTCAACGGACGGAATACCGCCTTGTAGATATCGATCCGAGCGAAGGTCTTGCGCGCCTGGGCTTCGGTCATCCCGACGACGCCAACCTCCGGCTCCGAGAAAACCGCCGTCGGGACTTTAGTGTGATCGACTCTGGTCGGCTTGTTGCCGAACACCGTGTCCGCAAATGCGTGGCCGTCGCGGATCGCGACCGGAGTGAGGTTGACGCGATTGGTGACGTCGCCGATGGCAAAAATATGCGGCACCGAGGTTTGCGAAAATTCGTCAACCGCAACGCCGCCGTTGGCCGCGATCTTGACGCCGGCGCCAGCAAGACCGAAACCGCTGATATTAGGCTTGCGCCCGGTCGCGAACATAACCTTGTCCACGTCGATCCATTGGCCGTCGGACAACTTGACCGGGTGCGCATTGCCAGCCGCGTCGACCGCGACCACGGTGCGCCCGCACAGCACCTTGATTCCACGCTTTTCCATTTCGCCACGCAAATGCGTCCGCACATCGTCATCGAAGCCGCGCAAGATATTTTCGCCGCGATAGACCAGCGTCACTTCGGCGCCGAGGCCAGCGAATATTCCGGCGAATTCCACCGCGATATAGCCGCCGCCTTGAATGAGGATGCGCCGCGGCAGGAACGGCAGATGGAATGCCTCGTTGGAGGAGATGACGTGCTCGATCCCCGGGATCGCAGGGCCGGCGTAAGGCGCACCGCCGGTCGCGATCAGGATGTGCTCGGCGGAAATGCGCGCGCCGTTTGCCAACCGGATTGTGTGCAGCTCCTCGATCACGGCGCGGCTCTTGACGATTTCCGCGCCGGATTTTTCAACGTTGGAAATATACGCAGCCTCCAGCCGCGCGATTTCCTTGTCCTTGTTGGCAATCAGCGTCGGCCAATCGAAATCATATTTGGGCAGTGTCCAGCCGAAGCCGGCGGCATCTTCGAATTCATGCCGAAAGCGGGATGCGTAAACGAGCAGCTTTTTGGGCACGCACCCACGGATGACGCAGGTTCCGCCGACTCGATATTCTTCGGCGACCATCACGCGCGCGCCGTAGCCTGCCGCGACGCGCGCTGCGCGCACGCCGCCCGAACCGGCGCCGATGATGAAGAGGTCGACGTCGGCGCGCGCAACGGTCACAGATCGTAGCCTTTCTTTTTCATTTCGACGCGCAAACGCCCAATGACTTCCTCGGAGAAAGTATTGGACCAATCCGAGGCGCGCTTGAAGGCGTCCTCGACCGCGGCCGGCTCCTCCAGGAGCACCTTCTTGCCAAGCGCGGTCTTGTAGAACGCCAGCAGCTCCTTTAATTCCTGCTCGGTGAAATGACGGGCGTAGGCGCGCGCGACCTCATTGACGATTTCGGCCTTTTTGGATTCGAATTCCTTTTGTAGTACGGCCGTGGCATCGTTGAGTGGCTTGCCGAGTTGCGGATTCGTCGGCAGGAACGCGTTTTTGGCGCTTTCGATCACACCGCTGACAACTCCCTCGAACATCTGCACGCCGCCCTTGAGCGAGATCAGTTCCTTCGCGAGCGCAACGGCGTTGGAGGAGGGCGAAGGATTGGGAACAGTTTGCGCCTGCGCGCCGGCGCCGAAACTACCGGCCGAACAGATCGCGATGGCCAGAAGCATTCGGCGGAACAATGCAACAATTCTCATAGTCAGCTCCTCTAGCGACAGGCTTTTCGTGGATTTTCAATCATCCGCGCTCCCGCGGCATCGGCAATGATGGCGGCCTTCACCAGGTCGATGAAAAGACCATGCTCGACCACACCGGGGATCAGCGCAAGCCGCAACGCCAACATCGAGGGATCGGGGATGCGTTCAAGCGCCGCATCGAGTATCCAATGGCCCTCGTCCGTGACGAAAGGATGGCCGTCCTTGGTCCGGCGCAGCAGCGCGGGCCCAGGACAGCCGGATGCGGCGGCCGCCCGCTCGACCGAACGGCGCGTTGCGGCGCAGCCAAACGATACGATTTCGATGGGCAGGGAAATTCGGCCCAGCACCTGAACCCATTTGGAACTGTCCGCGATCACGATCATGCGAGCCGACGCCGCGGCGACGATCTTTTCGCGCAGCAGAGCGCCCCCGCCGCCCTTGATCGCGGTCAGATCCGGGGCAATTTCGTCGGCTCCGTCGACGGTTAAATCGAGCTCGGAGACCTCATCGAGCGTGGTCAGTGGAATGCCCAGTCGTTCGGCATCGCTGCGGGTCGCCTCCGATGTCGGCACCCCGACGATTTCCAGTCCGTTCCGCACGCGCTCTGCCAAGAGCTCGACAAAATGGCGCGCCGTTGAACCGGTCCCAAGTCCAACCTTCATGCCTGGCAGCACCAATTCGACGGCGCGGGCGGCGGCGGCGCGTTTAATTGTCTCAATATCCATGCAACCAACGAGAAATCCCTGCCGTGCGAAAGCCGGGTTCTTCTAGCCCTGTTCGCCAGCCGAGCAAAGGGGATGGCCGGCCCATTCGGAGCGGCGCAGGCTCAAAGCGCGCTTGCGCGTCGGCGCCGGCGTCACTATCGCTGTCGACATGACCGCCGTAATCTTCGATCTCGACGGGACGCTAGTCGACACGGCGCCCGATCTTGTCGACACACTCAATGTAATCCTCGCGCGCGAAGGTATAGGACCGATCAGTCTCGATGAAGCGAGACCCATGATCGGCGCTGGCGCCAAGCGGCTGTTGGAACGCGGCGTTGCCCGGCATGGGATTGCCGTTACACAGCCGATGATCGAGCGGCTGTACGCCGATTATATCGACTGCTACGCGGCTCACATCGCCGAACGCTCGCGTCCATTCGCGGGTCTCGAGCAAGCGCTCGACGTGCTGGCGGCACGCGGATGCCAATTGGCGGTGTGTACGAACAAGCTTGAATGGCTGTCGGTGCGCCTGCTCGACGCCCTCAATCTCAGGCAGCGGTTCGCCGCGATCTGCGGACAAGACACATTCGGAATCGCCAAACCCGATCCGGAGATATTGCGACGCACGATCGCCGCGGCGGGGGGCAACATTGCACGGGCGGTGATGGTCGGCGATTCCGCGACCGATGTAGCAACCGCGCGCGCAGCCGGTGTACCGGTGATTGCCGTCGATTTCGGCTATTCCGACGCTCCGGTCGCCTCGCTCGCGCCGGACCGAATCATCTCCGGGTTCGGAGCACTGCCTGCCGCCGTCGATGCGCTTGCCCAGTTGGCGCGGTGACGCCAATCCTCCCCTATTCCCCGCGGTGGCTGCAATTGTGGCTGATGCGGCACGCACCAGCCGATGCGCCACGACGTCGCAAATTCGTGCGGAATTCGACAAATTTGCGATAGGATGCGTGGGATTTGCCGCCAAACCACTCGAATTTTGGTGCGCAGCGCGATGACAGCGCCAACAGTGAGCACAGCGTCGCAGGGAGGCGACCGGTTGGCGCGAAACATCGTCCGGGGACGCGGTTGCACCCTCTGCCGCGGATTCGTATGGTTTCGCCGTTGACGGGATGGCTGCCTGCAATCGCATGATGATCGGCGGCCCCGGGGTCCAGTTAATGCGGGTCAATCGAATGAGCCGAATTGCAGCGCTTTTGGCATGCAGCTTCGCCCTGTCGGCGTGTTCGTCGCTTTCAAACTGGTCGGTGCCGAGTTTGGACATGGCGGCCTTCAAAGGGTCGCCGGCGGGTGTTGGCGTCCGCGTCGAATCGCAACCGGAAGGCGCCGAGGCCCGGCTGCCGAATGGACAAGGATGTCGCACGCCGTGCACGCTCGCGGTGCCGGCTGCCGGCACCACCAGCGTCAGCTTCGCGCTGCAGGGTTATCTACCGCAATCGGTGCCGGTAACAGTGACCGCCGGCAAGGATACTTGGGACAATTCCGAAGCGGGCGTCCCGGACACGCCGCGTATCGAGCCCAATCCCGTGTTTGCCGCGCTCGAACTGGCGCCTCCGCCTCCGCCACCCCCGCGCAAGAAATCACCGCCACGGCGTGCGGCCAAGCCGGCGGCGCCACCACCGCCAGCTCCACCACCGGCGGCGCAGGCCGCACCGGGTTTCGGCCCCGCGCCGCCACCCCCCGGCGTATTTCGGTGAGCGACCGGCCTATTCGCGTCGAAGTTCGTTATTGCCGAACTGAAGCGCGCGCCTTTTTCCGACCCGCCGACACCCCACCATAAACTCCACTCGATAATGGGTTAGTGCTGCGCGATTGACATGGACGAAGGTCGAGTTGGCTGCAGACCAGCCTTCATTACGACGAAGGCGCCCGGCAAGTTCACGGACAAAACAACGGCTACGAACAAACTCTGGCGGACCGAATTCACCCAGCTGAAGGTGACCGGCTGGGGCTGGTTCTATTTGTCGACGATTCTCGACGATTTCTCGCGTCACATATCGCCTGGAATCTGTGTACACCGATCAAGGCCGAGGACATCACCAACACCTTGGAACTGGCTCTGCACGCCTCGACCGGTCCGCATACCCGGCCTATCTCCTGAGGCCCGACCTCAATGCATCATGCTTTCGTTGCGCGATCTGCTGTTCTTCAGGCTGAGATAGTTTTCGAGAACGCGGCGGTCGGTCTTAACCGCAGCGCTGTCGCCTTCATAGACGATGCTGCCGCGCTCAATGATGGCGACTCGATCAGTAAACCCAAGCACCTTCTGGGCATTCTGCTCGACTAGAATCGCCGACAGCCCCTCATCGCGAATGACGCGGCGCAATGCCGCAAGTAACTCCTCCACCAGAATCGGTGCAAGTCCTTCGAGCGGTTCGTCGAGCAAAATGAGCCGAGGATTGAGCACGAGCGCCCGGCCGACGGCCAGCATTTGCTGTTCGCCGCCGGACAGCTGGTTGCCGAGGTTGCCGCGGCGTTCGGCCAGGCGCGAAAACAGCCGATAGACCTTGTCGGGCGTCCACGGCCCGGGCCGCGCCACCGCGGTCAGGTTTTCGTCGACCGTGAGCGACTTGAAGATGTTGCGCTCCTGCGGCACCCAGCCAATGCCGGCATGGGCGCGCTGATCGGGACGTAGCGCCGTGATGTCGCGGCCGCCGAGCCGAATGGTGCCGCCGCGATAGCGGGTGACGCCGACGATCGAATTGACCAGCGTGGTCTTGCCCATGCCGTTGCGGCCGAGCAGCGCCAAGGACTGCCCCTCCGCGACGCTGAGCGACAAGTCGGATAGAACCACCGCTTCGCCGTAGCCGGCGGCGAGGTGTTCGATGGCGAGAAGCTCAAGCATCGAGCGCCTCGCCGAGATAGACCGCCTTCACCCGTGGATCGCGCGCGATCTCCTCGGGCGCGCCTTCGACGAACAGTTCGCCGTTCACCAGCACCGAGATGCGGTCCGCGAAGCTGAACACGATGTCCATGTCGTGCTCGATCAAAAGCACGGTGACGTCCGCCGGCAAGGCGGCGATGGTGGCGAGGATTTCGTGGCGCTCGTCCTCGGGCACGCCCGCTGCGGGCTCGTCGAGCAGAAGTACGCGCGGACGGCAGGCGATGGCGAGCGCGATCTCCAGAAGTCGTTGCTTGCCGTAGGGCAAGGTCACGGTCCGCTCGCCCATCACATCGGCGAGCCGGAACTGCTCGAGAATTTCCACGATCTCCGCGATCACATCCGGCCGGCTGCCGACGACCCGCCACCAATCGCCACCCGAGCCCCGCCGCTCGGAGATCGCAAGCCCGATCGTCTCCAGCGGGGTCAGGTCGCCGAACAATTGGTTGATCTGGAAAGTACGAGAAATGCCGAGCCGCACCCGCTTGTGCGGCGAGAGGTCGGTGATGTTTTCGCCATCGAGCAGAATGCTGCCCGAGCTTGGCCGCAACATCCCGGTGAGGAGATTGATCAGCGTGGTCTTGCCGGCGCCGTTCGGCCCGATCAAGGCGTGCCGTGCGCCTTTTTCGACCCTGAGCGAAACGTCGTTCGTGGCGACGATGCCACCGAAGCGCACCTCCAAACCGATTGTTTCGAGCACGACCGGCATTTCAATTTCCTTCGGCGGGAGAGGCGCTCGCTCGCCTCAGCGCGCTCCGCCAATCCAGCCTTCCGACGACGCGGCGAATGGGATCGGTCCAGGACGTGATGCGCTCGCGGCCGACCAGCACGATGATGACGAGCAGTAGCCCGATCCAGAACGGCCAGTATTGCGGCGTCAGCGCCGAGAGCCAGTCCTGCATGAACTTGAAAATGATCGCCCCGATGAGCCCGCCATAAAGATAGCCGGCGCCGCCGATGATGAGAACGAGGAGTAGATCGGCGGAGCGGTCGAAGGAGAAGCCATCGAGCGAGGCGAAAGCGGTGGTCTGCGCCAAGAGCGCCCCGGCGACGCCGGCATAGCCGGCCGCGATCGTGTAGATGGCGACCAGCCTTGTATCGACCGAAATGCCGATCGCCGTCGCCCGCGACGGATTGCCTTTCACCGAGCGCAGCGACAATCCGAAGGGCGAGTGGACGATCCGGCGGGCGAGCACGAACAAAACGAACAGCACCGCAAGGCTGTAATAATAAGCGGTGTGCCCGAACATATCGAACCTGAATTGGCCGAGCACCGGTTTCATGATGACGCCCTGCAGGCCATCGGCGCCGCCGGTCAAATCCGAATAGCGATTGGCGATCTCGCGCAGCACCAGGGAAACGCCCAGCGTCACCATGAGGCGCGTCAGATCGGAGCCGCGCAGCACCAGGAAGCTGGTGACGAAACCAAGCACCATCGCCGCCATGCCGGATAACAAAAGCGCCAGAACGGGCTCATTGACGATCTCGTGCTTGGCCAGCAATCCGGCGGCATAGGCGCCGAAGCCGAAAAAGGCCGCATGGCCGAGCGAGAGGATGCCGGCATAGCCGAGAATGAGGTCGAGCGAGAGCGCGAACAGCGCAAGGATCGCAATTTCCGTGAGAATGAGATGCCGTCCGGGCAACAGAAAGACCGTGGCCAAGGCCGCGACCCAGAACGCGATCTCCAGCGGCTGCCAGCGGGCCCGGCTGGCGAGATGACTGGCGGCGACCGCATTCACCGAGCGTGCCGTCACGGATCTTTCCCCGCTCATCGTGCCGCCCCGCGGGCAAACAGACCCTGCGGCCGCCAGATCAGCACCACGATCATGATGGTGTAGATGACGAAGGCGCCGAGCTTGGGCACGTAATACTTGCCGGCGACGTCGCCGATCCCCAACAGCAACGAGGCGACGAACGGGCCGGTGATGCTGGAAGTGCCGCCGACCGTCACCACGATCAGGAAGTAGATCATGAATTTGAGCGGGAAGGTCGGATCGAGGCCGAGGATCTCGACACCCAGCGCGCCGCCGAGCCCGGCCAGCCCCGAGCCGAAAGCGAAGGTGAACGCGAAAACCTGATTGACATTGATGCCGAGCCCGCTCGCCACCCTTCGATCATCGACGGCAGCGCGCAGGCGGCTGCCGAATCGCGTGGCAGAAAGGATGAATTGCAGCCCGACCGTGAGCAGGCCGCAGATCACGATGATGAGCAGCCGATAGCGGCCAACCCCGATGCCAAAGACATCGAACTGGCCTTGCAAGACGCTCGGAATTCCCGCGAAGACCTGGCTCGACCCCATGACGTAATCGACCGCGGCCACTGACATAAAGACGAGACCGATGGTGAACAGCACCTGATCGAGATGGCTCTTGCGATAGACATGCACATAGAGCGTACGCTCGAAGATAAGGCCGAGGATCGCGCTCACCAGAAAAGCGAGCGGCAGGCAGGCGAGGAAAGGAACACCGAGGCGGTTGACGAGAACGACGGTGACATAGCCGCCGGCCATGGCGAAGGAACCGTGGGCAAGATTGACGAAATTCATCAATCCGAGCGTGACCGCGAGCCCGGATGCGAGCACGAACAGCAACATGCCATAGGCAATGCCGTCGAACAGAATTGTCAGCATGTTTGTGCCGCGAAAACGCCTCGCCCCCCGAAAGACGTAACGGGACAGCACGATGGCAGATCAGCCGCCGGCCGTCGATCGTTCAACCACTAGCCTCGTAGAACACGCGGCGGCACTTCGCCGCCGCGCGCTGCAGGAATATCCGACTATTTCTTCGCCGCCGCCTTCACCGGGTCCTTGACGGCCTCGAAGGTCTCGAACTCCACATTGTAGAGCTGGCCGCCCTTTTTCTCGACCTTGCGGACATAGATGTTCTGGATAATGTCGCGGGTCTCGGGATCGATCGAGATCGGACCGCGCGGGCTTTCCCATTTCATGCCCTTCATGGCCGCGATCAGCGAATCGCCATCGGCCTTGCCGCCAGTCTTCTTCAGCGCCTCGTAGATGAGATGCATGCCGTCATAGCCGCCGACCGACATGAAGGCCGGACGGAAGTTGTTGGCCTTCTCGAAGGCGGCAACATAGGCCTTGTTCATCGCCGAATTGTGATCGGCCGAGTAGAAATGCGCGGTCACCACGCCGATTGTCGCATCCCCCATGCCGGCCAACTGATCGTCGTCGGTCACGTCGCCCGGGCCGATGACCTTGATGCCGGCCTTGTCGAGGCCGCGCTCGGCATATTGTTTCATGAAGGTGCCGCCCTGGCCCGATGGCACGAAAATGAAGATCGCATCGGGCTTGGCATCGGCGGCGCGCTGCAGGAACGGAGCGAAGTCCGGAGCGGCCAGCGGAACTTTCAGCTTCTCGACGACCGCGCCGCCGGCTGCCGTGAAGCGCGCGGCGAAGGACGTCTCGGCGTCGGCGCCGGGCGCATAGTCGGAAACGATCGAGACGACCTTCTTGATGTTGTTCTTCGCCGCCCAGTCGGCGATGATCACGCACGACTGCGGCACGGTGAAGCTGGTGCGCACGATGTAGGGCGAGCGCTCGGTGATGATCGAGGTGCCCGCCGCCATGACGAGCTCCACCACCTTCGCCTCGGTGACGAGCGGGGCGACGGCGAGCGCGGCCGGCGTCACCTCGAAGCCCGCGACGACGCTGACCTTGTCGTTGACGATCAATTCCTGCGCCAGCCGTTTGCTGTTTTCGGGCACGCTTGCGGAATCGCGGAGGATAACCTGGATCTTCTTCCCCACGACCGTGTCGCCGTGTTCCTTCATGTAGAGATCGACGGCCGCCTTGATCTGTTTGCCGGTCGAGGCCTGTTGGCCAGTCATCGCAACGATCAAGCCGACCTTAACGACATCCTGTGCAAGGCTGCTGGCTCCCAGCGAAGCAGACAAGCCAATTATCGTCACTCCCATGACCAAGGATTTTCTCAACATGGGCTTGCTCCTCTTCAGCCAAATCTAACGAACATAATTTGAGTAAATGAATGTGCTGCGTGACGCTTGATCTAGATCAAGCAGGTGCTGACTTGGTCTCGCCGGCGCCGCCCGCCGGCAGTGCGGATATTATCGCGGGGCTGTTGGCGCCGGGTCTGCAGGATGACTTACATCAGACCGTGATTACCGAGAATCGCGGCGAAGCCGGTGGAAATGCTGCTCAAGGTCCCGATGCCGATTATGGCGGTGCATCGCCGGTCGCCTCGACCGAGGCACAGACTTACTCCGCTTCCGCCCGGGCCACCCGGCACAGCAGTGCACGCAGCTGATAGGTACCCATGGCCGGATCGTAAGGCGGCTGGTTGTCGGTAAGCAGGTTCACATTGGACCGCCACACGCCGTACTCCGGCGCGGGTTCGTCGGGAAACCACCAGCCGTGCTGCGCAGCGATGACGCGCGGATCGATGCCCTCGGTGACCTTGGCGCGCTGCTTGATGCGACCGCGCCGGGTCTCGATCCACATCCAGTCGCCATTTTTGATGCCGTGTTGCTTGGCCGTGTCGGGATGAATCTCGGCCACCGGATGCCGGTGCGCCTTGCGCAGTTTCTCGATCTGTCGGTGTTCGGAATTGAAAAAGTACGAGATGCGCGCACCCGTCGTCAGCACCAATGGAAAGTCGCGGGCGATATCGGGACGCGCGATCGGGCTTTCCGGCGGTTCTTCGTAGTAGGGCAGCGGCGCATAGCCCATCTCTTTGAAACGCGTTGAGTAGAGCTCGATCTTGCCAGTCGGCGTCTTGAACCCGCCGTCCTCGTACTTGCGATAGCGGAACGGGACCTTAATCCATCCTTTTTGCTTGAGTTCGTCGAAGCTGATGCCGAGGCCGCCGGCCTTGAGCTGCGCATTGAGCACATCCTCCACCGCCTCGGTGCCGACCGGGAGTCGCATGCGGCGTGCCAGCTCAACGAAGATCTCTTCATCCGACTTGCATTCGCCGATGCGCACCGCCCGCTGATTTGCCAGCACGACGTTGGCGGCGACGGTGGGCAATCCGGCGACTTGGTTGATCTCGGGCCACGATGCCGCCGGCAGAACGATGTCGGCGAGTTCCGCCGTCGGCGTCATGAACAGGTCGGCGCAGACCATGAAGTCAAGCTTCATCAGCGATTCGTAGACCAGCGCGGAATTGGCATAGGTAGTCAGTGTGTTATTGCCGAAGACAAGGAACGCCTTCACCGGATAGGGCTTGCCCTCGCGCATGGCCTGCAGCAGGGTTGGAATGTGGGCCGCCGGCAGATCGGCACCTTCGCCACCGAGCAGCTTGAAACGGTCGGCGCCGAGCCGCTTGGCGTTCGCTTCCGGTGTGAGATTTTCGATCAAGCTGGGGAATCGGCCGATGCCGTGCATCCCGAACACCCAGCCGCCGGGTACGTCGACGTTGCCGGTCAGCGCCGGCAGCATGGAGAGTGCACGGACGGTTTGGATGCATTTCGGCGTGTGTTCGATCGCGCAGCCCCATTCCAGCATGGCCGGCTTGGTGCGCGCAAACAGGCGCGCCGCCGCCCGGATCTTATCGGCGGCGACCCAGGTGATCGGTGCCGCCCATTCCGGCGTGAAGGCGCGCACGTGTTCGCGCAGCGCGTCGAAACCGTGGGTCCACTGCTCGACGAACGGTGCATCGTAGAGTTGCTCGCCGATGATGACGTTGAGAAAGCTCAACGCCAGGGCATCGTCCGTTCCGGGGCGAAGCTGAAGCCACACCTCAGCGCGGCGCGCGAGTTCCGTCTCACGCGGATCGACGACGATGATTTTAGGGTTCGTGTCGAGCGCCTCGCGCACGTTGAAGCGGGTCTCGCCGTCGGGGCCGGAATTGAGCGGATTGTGGCCCCAGAACAGCATACAGGCGGGTGGCGTTCCGCCGGTGAAATCGGAGACGGGAAAGTCGCCAAAGGTGAGGTTGCAGGTGTTAACTCGCGGATGAAAGCATTGAGCAAAGCCCGGCTCGCACCAGTTCGGCGTGCCGAGTGCATGCGCAAACCGCGATACCCAGCGGATGTGATGGCGGCCGGTGCCGGTGCCGAGCGCGATCGCTTCGGGACCGAATGCAGCGCGAATCGTCCCGAGCCGCTCGGCAATCTCATCAAGCGCCTCGTCCCAGCTGATGCGCGTCCATTGGCCCGACGCGCGCGGGCCAACGCGACGCCGCGGATATTTCAGGCGATCCGGATGATTGACGAGATCGACCGTTACCGTGCCGATTGGACACAGCCGACCGTGGCTGAACGGCGATTGAGGATCGCCCTCGACTTTGACGAGAACGCCGTCACGCACATGCAGCAGCGTGCCGCATCCGCCGTGGCATGAGCGACAAGCACTCTTGAGGATGACTGTGGGCCGGCCGGTGCCAGCCTCGTTCGCCTGGTTTTGCTGGATCGTCACAGGCAGTACTTTCCACCAGGGCGCCGGTACGGCGCCGAGTATCGCGAGAGTTTACCCGGTATGCGATCTCTCAGTTATGCAGAATGCGAACTTCGTGATAGTTTTTTGCGATCACTCGTCGCCATATGCGATCACTCGTCGCCGTATCAGTCGCCATATCACTCGTCGCCATGGGGGGCCGGATGAAGCTCAGTCAGCTTCGAAATTTTATGGCGGTAATTGAAGCTGGCGCCGTCCGTCAGGGCGCCAGAAACCTAAATCTATCGCAATCCTCGGTCACCAAGAGCATTCAGCAAATAGAAGACGAGCTCGGCGCCGAATTGTTGCATCGCGGCGCGCGCGGCGTCAGTCCGACCGCGGCGGGCCGGGCTCTATTGGCGCACGCCAAGGTCATCGAAGCGGAGCTGCGCCACGCGCGCAACGATGTGCAAACGGTCCAGGGCGCTCAGGCAGGTGAAATTCGCGTGAGCGCCTCGCCGACGGTTGCAATGGGGTTGCTACCCCGCGCGATCGTCGCTTTCCAGCGTACGCGCCCACGGGTGAGCTTTCGCATTTGGGAAGGGGTCTATCCGGACGTTCTGCCCGCGATCCGCACCGGCGAACTTGATTTCGCGATTTGTCTCGTGCCCACCCGACCGCGCGACGAAGCGCTGAATTTCATAACCTTGGTCAAGGATCATTTGGTGCCGGCGGTTCGCGCCGATCATCCCCTGATTGGCGCGCGTAGGCTTAGGCTCGCGGACTTGCTCGACCTCGATTGGATCATCTACCGCCGTAGCCATACTGGCCTCGATGTTTTTGAGCAGACCTTCACTTCCAACCACGTCGCACTTCCAAAAAGTACAATCGAATGCACCTCCTTCGCCTGCGCGCTTGCACTCGTGGAGAATGGCGACTACGTCACGCTCGTGCCGTCGCAGATCTTTTTCGCCGGTCGCACGCCGCCCTCGATTGCGCCTTTGTTGCTCGACTCGCCGATGCAGCCCTGGCAGGTCGCTGTCATCTCGCGCGCCAAGCACGAATTGTCCGCGGTCTGCCTCGCCTTTCTCGCAGAAGTTCAGCATATGGCAGCCGAGATCGGTCGTCCCAAGGCCAGCGCCGGGCGACCGCAGCGCTAGTGCGCCATCACCGAGT
>JBGPOB010000075.1:0-13348 GCA_041487815.1 Xanthobacteraceae bacterium
ATTTCTTTTAGACCGCTCCAAAACGCATCCTCAAGACTCACGCTGGTCTTGTGGCCGGCGATGACGATTGACCGTTTGACGACTTGGGATTTCATTCGCTGCCTCCGGTTCTAGCCTGTGTTGCTCATGATCGCGCCCCGCTTTGTCGTCGTGCGCCCGATTGTGCGCGCGCTGTTGCTTCGAAATGCCATATTGAGTTCTGCGTTCAGCCGCCAGCTTGCCGGCCTGTTCCCGTTGGGACCGCTTGCGCTGCCTGCGCAGATTGCTGACGTCACCCATGGGAAGGCCCGGATTTGCTCGCTGATCCACCATATTGCCGACCTGCATTTGGGAGTATCATTTAACCTCTAACAGGCCCAAAATTGCGACAATTCGTCGCAGAATGCGTGGCGCCTCGCGTTCGCTCAGCCGAGCGTGCCGAGCATATCGTGCCGGCCGCACCGAATGGCGCATTGTTGGCATAGATCAGCGTCGGATGCGCACGATCAAATTGTCTCGCGACATACCGCCGCAGTTCAAAAGGCGTCGGACGACTAGCTTCGCGTGCCGACCATTTTTTCCGGCCGCACCAGCCGGTCAAACTCCGCGCCGGTCAAGATGCCGCTGCGCAGCGCCTCTTCGCGCAGCGTGGTGCCATTCTTGTGTGCAGCCTTGGCGATCTGCGCTGCGCGGTCGTAACCGATCTTCGGTGCCAGCGTCGTCACCAACATAAGGGATTGTCGCATTAATTCTTCAATACGGCCTTCGTCGGCGCGCAGGCCCGTAACGCAATGATCCGCGAATGAACGGGCTCCGTCGGCAAGCAACCTGATTGACTGCAATAGCGCGTACGCGATGACCGGCTTGAAGACGTTGAGCTCGAAATGGCCCTGGCTGGCGGCCATCGCAATCGTCGTGTGGTTGCCGAATACGCGCGCGCAGACCATGGTCAGCGCTTCCGACTGCGTCGGATTGACTTTGCCCGGCATGATCGAGGAACCCGGCTCGTTTTCGGGCAACAGCAGCTCGCCAAATCCGGAGCGCGGACCGGACCCGGCAAGACGGATGTCGTTGGCTATTTTGAACAGGGCGGTTGCGGTAGCGCACAGCGCACCGTGGACGAACACCTCGCTATCGTGCGCCGCCAGCGCTTCGAATTTGTTGGGCGCGCTGGTGAACGGCAGTCCGGTAAGCTTTGCGATCCGGCGCGCAAACATTTTGGCAAAGCGCGGCGGCGCATTCAGGCCGGTGCCGACGGCGGTGCCGCCCTGCGCCAGCGGATAGAGCATGCGCGTTGCACCCGCGACGGCGCCGATGCTGGTCGCGATTTGCGCGGCATAGCCAGAAAATTCCTGGCCGAGCGTCAGCGGTACCGCGTCCTGCAAATGCGTGCGGCCGATTTTGACGATTTTGCGGAACTGGTGGGATTTCGAGGCAAGGGCTTTTCGGAGTTGCTCCAGCGCCGGCAGTAGCGCGTGCTCGATTTCCTGGACTGCGGCGACGTGCATGGCGGTCGGGAAGCAGTCGTTGGACGACTGACTCATATTGACGTGATCGTTGGGATGCACGAGCGTTTTGTCGCCGCGCTTGCCGCCGAGAATTTCATTGGCGCGATTGGCGATCACCTCATTGACGTTCATGTTGGTCTGGGTGCCGGAGCCGGTTTGCCAGACAACGAGCGGAAAATCCTTGTCGAGCTTGCCGTCGACAACTTCCCGCGCCGCCCTGACGATGGCGCGCGCGCGCCGGGCGTCGAGGCGCCCGAGGCCGTGGTTGGTCTCAGCCGCGGTGCGCTTGACCAGCGCCAGCGCCCGCACCAGCACCAACGGCTGATGCTCCTCGCCAATGCGGAAATTCCGCCGTGAGCGCTCGGTTTGCGCGCCCCAATAGCGGTCGGCCGGAACTTCGATCGGCCCGAACGTGTCGGATTCCGTGCGTGTGCGTTTCGCGCGCGGTTTGCGCCGGGTCATTTCTTGCGGAAACGGTCGAGTGATACGACTTCGCCGCCGGATGCTTTGTCCTGCACCAGGGCTTCGTCCGGCGCCGGCGCTTCGGGCTTGCGTTCGTTGCTCGGCTCCAACTGCGCAACCGACGCCAGCGCGGGTTCGGTCGCGGTCGGCTGCGCGTCGGCGCCGCCGGCCTCGGTCACTTCAGCGAACTGCATGCCGAATTTCACCGATGGGTCGGCAAAACTCTTGATGGCTGCGAACGGCACGATCAGCCGTTCCGGAATACCGTTGAACGAAAGCCCGACCTCGAATTGCTCTTCGCCGACCGTGAGGTCCCAGAACTGGTGTTGGAGCACAATCGTCATTTCCTCGGCATACTGCGCCTTCATCCGTGGCGAGACCTTCACACCGGGCGCGCACGTATCAAAGGTGATGAAAAAGTGGTGCTCCCCCGGCAGGCCGCGGGCGGCGGCATCCGTGAGCACCGTGCGCACGAGACCGCGCATCGCCTGCTGGGTCAGAAGATCGTAGCGGATATGATCGACGGCCATCGCATTTTGCCGCGGGAATCGGAACTTTTGAATGATAGCGCAGCCGCAGGCGCCGAGAAACAAGCCGGACGAGAAGTGGGGGCTTCTGTTGCCAGGTGCCCCCGAACCCCGCCTGCCGGAGCTTAACCCGTCAGGGCTTTAGTTCGGTCTTTCGAACCGCTTACGCGGCCAGAGCAACCGGAGCATAGTTGTCATTGGCAACTATGAGATTGGCCCGATAACGGCGGAACCATACCGAGCAAAAGCACGCCCTTTACGCCCTCGTCGATCCTATTTCGCCCCCGCCGAAACCCAGTTGCCGCCAGAAATGAGCCGGGCTTGGGTGGAGGCGCCGGGTACCGCCCCCGGGTCCGAATGGTTTATTACGACGGCCATTTATCGCTATATCCGGCTTGCGCCGGCAGCCTGAATATAGGCGTCAAAGATTGCTGAAAAAAGGCCGGCGGGCCGCGCTCACCTGAAATATTTCCTAGAAACAGCCCGTGTTGGGCCGTCAGGCTGCCCCGGCGCGCCGCGCGGCGGCGTGCGCCGCGGGCAGCCGAGCCGGCTTGTCGCCCATCCCACGGGCCCACTGTCTGGTCCCGCCACCAAAAAGTCATGACCCTAAGAAACTGGTGGCAGGGGGAGGCTTTGCCGCAATCCTCCTACAGGCCCCGCGTTCCCCACGGTCCCCGTCCGACGCCAGTTGGCCTCAGCGTCGCCCCGCCAGATCAAACGACCCTACGCCGCTATGGTTTCGAATTGGTTGCACGGCTTCGAAATGAATACGGCGGCTTGCGCGACGCACGCGCGTGCGGATGCAATTCAGGCGGTTTTCGCCATTGGCCAAACCGAACTGACGATCCTTGCCGCAATCTTCGTCGTTGCGGCGCTTGACATGCGGCGCGAGTTCGAGCGGCAAGCGCGCGCTGACGCAGATGACGAGGGCTGCAAAGTTGCGCCCTGAACGTCCCCCGCGTCGGCCCCCAAGCCGCGGCGTGTCAAGAGGCTGGCGCGTGCGCCATGCGCCGGCTCGAGTCGATCGACCCAGATTGAAATTGAATCGGTCCACGCTCCCAAAAATTTTGACATTGGGTGTGATCTTGTCCGAAAAGTCTTGCAACTTTTCGGGATCACACCCTAACAGTCGGCCATGTCCGAACGCGCGGCCGACTCACCCGTTCCGCCTGCGGCCGCCAACGCCGCCACGCCATCGACCAACGCACCGTCGGTCCCGGAACTTTTCCGCGGCTTCTTCAAGGTCACGATCACGGGCTTCGGCGGCGTGCTCGCCTGGGCGCGGCGCGAGTTCGTGCAGGTGCGGCGCTGGCTGACCGCCGACGAATTCAACGACCTGTTCGCGCTCTGTCAGTTTCTCCCCGGCCCCAACATCGTCAACTTCTCGATCATCTATGGCTGGCGGCTGCACGGCCTCGCCGGCGCTAGCGCGAGTTTTATCGGCCTGATGGCGCCGCCGGTGGTGCTCATGATCATTGCCGGCATGCTCTATGAGCGATTCGGCGCATTGCCGGAATTTCGCGGCGGCCTCACCGGCCTCGCCGCCGCCGCCGCAGGGCTGTTGATCATGACCGCCGTGCAAATGGCCGAGCCGCTGTGGCGCAAGCGCGAGATCGCGCCGGCGCTGATCGCGGCGGCGACGTTTCTGGCTGTCGGCGTGCTGCAATGGCCGCTGCTGTGGGTGATCCTCGTCCTGGCGCCATTGTCGATTGCGCTCGCCTGGAGGGCCGTGCGGTGAAGGACGACATCGGCACGCTGTTCACGCTCGCGCTTCTGTTCACGCTGTTGTCGTTTCTCTCCGTCGGCGGCGCGATCTCGGCATTGCCGGAGGTGCACCGGCAAGCGGTCGATCTGCACGGCTGGATGACCGACCGCCAGTTCGCCGAAATCGTCGCCATCGCGCAGGCGGCGCCGGGGCCGAACGTGCTGTTCGTCACCCTCATTGGCCAGCATGTTGCCGGCATTCCCGGCGCGCTGGTCGCGACCTTTTTCATGTGCGGGCCGGCGTGCGGCGTCGCTTTCTTCGTCGCGCGTGCGTTCGATCGGTTCAAGGAGAAGCCCTGGCGCAGGGCGGTGCAAGCGGGGCTGGTGCCGCTGTCGATCGGACTGGTCGCGGCGGTAGCGCTTATTATAGCACGCACAGCCGACCGCGATGCCGCGACCATTGCCATCACCGCGGCAACATTTGCCATCACCTATTGGACCAGAATTTCGCCGCTGTTCGCGCTCGGAATTGCGAGTGCCGTGGGTTTCGCCGGGATCTTGTAGTGGACCCGGCCCGCGGGGCATTCGCCCAACGATTGCTTCCTGACGGAAAAATCCCGTGCTAGGAACCTTGGCGGGGGTACAAAATAATCAAAATAATAGCACCACCGTAAACCGGAGGAAATGATGGCGGACGGCGTCGAGGCGTCACCGGAGGGGCAGCGCGGCCACTCCGTGATCAGCAATCCGCGCGATTTTCTGGCCGGTCTCATTCTCCTGGCCTTGGCGCTGTTTGCCCTATGGGCAGCGCGCGATCTGCCCGGCATGCACGGCTTCGCCTTCGGTCCGGGGACCGCGCCACGGATGTTTGCGATGCTGCTCGGGGGCTTCGGCATCCTGATCATGCTGACCGGGGTCCTGACCAAAGGGCCCGGCGTCGAGAGCTTCGCAATCCGCGGCGTGCTGTTGGGCACCGTACTTGTCGTCGCGTTCGTTTTGGTATCGTTCTTTTCGAGCAAGCTGATGACCTCGTTCGGCTTCCGCCAGGGTGACACCGTCCTGGCGGCGCTGGTCGCGCTCGTGCTGGCGATCGTGCTGGCGCGTGGCTATGACCGCGGACCCCTGTACGTGACCGCGGGAACATTGATATTCGCCGGCACCATCCGGCCGCTCGGCCTCATCCTGGCGTCGTTCATTTCGATCGTCGTATGTTCGGCTGGTACAATGGAAGTGCGCTGGCGTGAAACCGTGATCGCCGCCGCGGCGCTGACGTTGTTCTGCGCGCTGTTGTTTCCGTACGCGCTCAATCTGCCGTTTGCATTCTGGCCGCGGTTCTAGGGCAGCGCGCCATGGATCTGCTTTCCAATCTCGCGCTCGGCTTTGGCGTCGTCTTCCAGGTCGTCTGGATGAAGTTAAGCGTGTTTGGCATCGCGACGGCAATTCCGGTGCCGATGAACATTTTCTTTTGCCTGATGGGCGCGCTGATTGGCACCCTGATCGGCGTGCTGCCGGGGGTCGGCCCGGTCGCGACCATCGCCATGCTGTTGCCGATCACCTTCGGCCTGCCGCCCGTCGGCGCGCTGATCATGCTCGCCGGCATCTATTACGGCGCGCAGTACGGCGGCTCGACCACGTCGATCCTCGTCAATATTCCGGGCGAGGCGTCTTCGGTGGTGACGACGCTCGACGGCCATCAGATGGCGCGCCAGGGCCGCGCCGGTCCGGCGCTTGCCATCGCCGCGATCGGCTCGTTTTTTGCCGGATGCGTCTCGACGGTTCTGGTCGCCGCGCTTGGCGCGCCGTTGACCTCGGTCGCGCTGCTGTTCGGTCCGGCGGAGTATTTCGCGTTGATGACGCTTGGCCTCGTGTTCGCGGTCGTGCTCGCCAAGGGCTCGATCGTCAAGGCGCTGGGCATGATCATGATGGGGCTGTTGCTGTCGTCGGTCGGCTCCGATATCGAGACCGGCCAATCGCGCATGGCTTTTGACGTGCCGGAACTGTCGGACGGCATCGGCTTCGTCGTGGTGGCGATGGGCGTGTTCGGATTTGCAGAAATCATTCGCAACCTGGAAAATACCGAAGCGGGCATGCGCGAGATTGTGGCGGCAAAGGTGACCGGCCTGATGCCGACGCTTGCCGATCTCAAGGCCTCGACCGGTGCGATCCTGCGCGGCACCACGATCGGTTCCATTCTCGGAATTCTGCCCGGCGGCGGCGCGGTCATCGCGGCGTTCGCCGCCTATACGTTCGAGAAGAAGGTCGCCAAGGATCCGTCGCGCTTCGGCCGCGGCGCGATCGAGGGCGTCGCGGCGCCGGAAAGCGCCAACAACGCCGCCGCGCAGACCTCGTTCATTCCGTTGCTGACGCTCGGCATTCCGCCCAACGCCGTGATGGCGCTGATGGTCGGCGCCATGACCATTCATGGCATCGTGCCCGGGCCACAGGTCATGACCAAGCAGCCCGACCTGTTCTGGGGCATGATCGCGTCGATGTGGGTCGGCAACCTGATGCTCGTCGTCATCAATTTGCCGCTGGTCGGCTTGTGGGTGCGGCTGTTGCGCGTGCCGTATCGGCTGATGTTCCCGGCGATTCTGATCTTCTGCAACATCGGCAATTACTCCATCAACAATGCCCCGTTCGATGTTGGCTTGACGGCAATTTTCGGTCTCGTCGGCTACATGCTGATCAAGCTCGAATTCGAGCCGGCGCCGATGCTGCTCGGCTATGTGCTGGGGCCGCTCATGGAGGAAAACCTGCGCCGTGCCATGCTGATCGCGCGCGGCGATCCAATGACGTTCGTGTATCGCCCCATTTCGGCCGTCTTGCTCGGGTTGGCAGTGTTGCTGCTGATCCTCGCCGTGCTGCCGATGATCCGGACGAAACGCGCGGTCGTGTTTGTCGAGAGCGAGGGTTGACGGGCGAACTGCCGGGCAATCTGGTGACGGGCGAATTCCCGCGCCGGATGTCCATCCTCACTGCCGTGGCGGCAAATTGGAGAACGCCCGCTTTTTCCCGCCTTGAGATGGCAACGCGGGTTACGGATATCGCGCAGCCGCGCGAACTGACCTGCTGATTCCAGCTCCCGGCGGGGTTACATTGCAACCATCGACGCGTCAGCCCCGGAGACGATACCGTTGCGCCAATACCTCGACCTGATGGAGCACGTCCTCGCCCACGGCGTGGAAAAGCGCGACCGCACCGGTACCGGCACGATTTCGGTGTTCGGGCACCAGATGCGGTTCGACCTCGCTGACGGTTTTCCGCTGGTGACGACCAAAAAGCTGCACGTCAAGTCGATCGTCCATGAGCTGTTGTGGTTCGTTGCCGGCGACACCAATGTCAAATATCTCAACGATCACGGCGTCACGATCTGGGACGAATGGGCGGATGCGCAAGGCGACCTCGGACCCGTTTACGGCCGGCAATGGCGCTCGTGGCCCGCGCGCGACGGCACGGCCATCGACCAGATCGCCAAAGTTGTCGCCGCGATCCGCAAAAACCCGGACTCGCGCCGGCTGATCGTCACCGCCTGGAATCCCGCGGATGTCGACAAGATGGCACTGCCGCCGTGCCACTGCCTATTCCAGTTCTACGTCGCCAAAGGCCGGCTGTCGTGCCAGCTTTACCAGCGCTCGGCCGACGTGTTTATTGGCGTGCCGTTCAACATCGCCTCCTATGCGCTGCTCACGGCGATGGTGGCGCAGGTGACGGGGCTCAAGCTGGGCGAATTTGTCCACACGCTGGGGGACGCGCATCTCTATCTCAACCATCTCGAACAGGCGCATTTGCAGTTGTCGCGCGCGCCGAAAAAATTGCCGGTCATGCGCCTCGATCCCCGCGTGAGCGAAATCGAAGCCTTCCGCTACGAGGATTTCGTGCTCGAAGGCTACGACGCGCACCCCCACATCAAGGCGCGGGTGGCGGTGTGAGCGCAGCCGCGCCGGGACCTTCGATCGTCCTCGTCGTCGCCGTCGCTGAAAACGGCGTCATCGGCCGCGACGGCGCGCTGCCGTGGCGGCTGAAGTCCGACATGGCGCATTTCCGCGCGCTGACCATGGGCAAGCCGGTGGTGATGGGGCGCAAGACCTGGGCCACGCTCAGCCGCAAGCCGTTGCCCGGCCGCACCAATATCGTGATTACCCGCAATTCGGCGTTTACCGCCGCCGGCGCGCTGGTTGTGCCGAGCGTTTCGGCCGCGCTTGCGGTTGCGCGCGGCGATGCGCTGCGCCGGGGGGCTGACGCCATCATGGTCATCGGCGGCGGCGAAATTTTCTCCGAAACGCTGCCGCTGGCCGATCGCCTCGAACTCACCTGCGTCCATGCATTGCCGGAGGGCGACGCCACATTTCCGGCATTTGCCGAGGACGAATGGCACGAGATTGCGCGGCAGGATCATCCGGCCGGGCCCGATGACGAAGCGAGCTTCTCGATCATGACCTACGTCCGCGATAACCACGCCCGGCGATCGCCCGGTCGATCCGCGCGGGCGCGTTGAATGGCGCGCGTGTTACCCCTATAACCGCCGGCAAGAATGCTTAGCTATGCCATTGCGCCGGTAGCCGGCGATCGAGGAGTGACCCATGCCATGGAGCAATCAAGGTGGCGGCGGACCGTGGGGATCCGGGCCGAAAGGACCGTGGGGATCGGGCCCGCAATCGTCTGGCTCCAATCCGCCTGATCTTGAGGAAATCCTGCGCCGAGGTCAGGACAAGCTGCGCGGCTTCCTGCCCGGCGGCAATCTCGGCGGCCGCGGATTTGCCATCCTCGGCCTCGCGGCGGTCGTATTGTGGGGTTTCTCCGGATTCTTCCGCGTCGAGCCCGATGAACTCGGCGTGGTGCTGCGCTTCGGCGAATACACCCGCATCGCGCCGCCGGGGCTCAACTATCACGTTCCCTATCCCGTGGAGAGCGTGCTGACGCCGAAGGCGTTGCGCGTCAATCGGATCGACGTCGGCATGCGCGTCGTTGACGACCTGCGCCGCGGCGGTACCACGCTGCGCGACGTGCCGGAAGAAAGCCTGATGCTGACCGGCGACGAAAATATCGTCGACGTCGACTTCACCGTGTTCTGGCGAATCAAGCCGAACGGCGTTGGCGATTATCTTTTCAACATCCAGAATTCCGACGGCACCGTGAAGGCGGTGGCGGAAAGCGCGATGCGCGAAATCATCGGCCGTTCGGAAATCCAGCCGATCCTCACCGGCGCGCGCCAGAATATTGAAACCGCCGTCCATGAGCTGATGCAGGTCGTGCTCGACAACTACAAGGCCGGTGTTCAGATCACACAAGTCCAGATGCAGAAGGTCGACCCGCCGTCGCAGGTGATCGATTCCTTCCGCGACGTCCAGGCCGCCCGCGCCGACCTCGAGCGCGCCCAGAACGAAGCGCAGACCTACGCCAACCGCGTGGTGCCGGAAGCGCGCGGCCAGGTGGCGCGGGTGACGCAGTCCGCCGAAGCCTATCGCGAACAGACCGTCGCCGAAGCCAGGGGTCAGGCGGCACGCTTCATCAAGGTGCTCGACGAATACAAGAAGGCGCCCGACGTCACGCGCGAGCGCCTCTATCTCGAAACCATGGAACGGATCTTAAGCGGCACCGACAAGATTATTCTCGATTCCCAGGGCGGCAGCGGCGTCGTGCCGTACCTGCCGCTCAACGAATTGCGCCGTGCGCCGGCCCAGCCGCAGGCAGGAGGCAGCCGATGAAACTCTCGATCGCGGGCGGCGTTCTCGTCGTAGTCGTCGCGCTTGCGGCCATTCTCGGCTACAGCGCGCTCTTTACCGTCTATCAGACTCGGCAGGCGCTGGTCGTGCGGCTCGGTCAGCCGGTCCGCGTCGTCACGCAGCCCGGGCTGAACCTGAAAATGCCCTTGATAGATAGCGTCATCTACATCGACAACCGCATCCTCGACCTGGAAAATCCGGCGCAGGAAGTCATTGCCTCGGACCAGAAGCGACTGGTGGTCGACGCCTTCGCGCGCTATCGCATCCGCGATCCGCTGATGTTTTTCCAGACCGTGGGTTCGCTTGAAGGCGGCGCCAATTCGCGCCTCACGACGCTGTTGAACTCGGCCTTGCGCCGCGTGCTGGGCGAAGCCACGCTGACGCACGTGGTGCGCGACCAGCGCGAGCAGTTGATGGCGCGCGTGCGCGAGCAGCTCGACCGCGAGTCGCAGGCGTTCGGCATTTCCGTCATCGACGTGCGCATACGCCGCGCCGACCTGCCCGAGCAGAACAGCCAGGCGGTGTATCAACGCATGCAGACCGAACGCCAGCGCGAAGCCGCCGAATTTCGCGCCCAGGGCAGCCAGCGCAGCCAGGAAATCCGCGCCAAGGCCGACCGCGACGTGACCGTGCTGGTAGCGGACGCCAACTCCACGGCCGACAAGACGCGCGGCGAAGGCGACGCCGAACGCAACAAGATTTTCGCCGACGCCTATGGCAGGGATGTGGACTTCTTCGCCTTCTACCGCTCGATGCAGGCGTATGAAAACGGCTTGCGCGCCAGCGACACAAGGCTTGTCGTCAAGCCCGACGGCGACTTCTTCCGCTATTTCTTGAATCCGACCGGCAAGGTCAGGGGGGACGCGGCCAAATGAGTGCGTTGCGCCGCCGCGCGCGGTACGGCGCACCGAGGTAATGGCCGATGTCGGAGTTTCTGGTCGCGCTCGGCCTGTTGTTCGTCATCGAAGGCATCGTCTTTGCCGCGTTTCCCGGCCAGGCCAAGCACGCGCTGTCCGCCATGATGGAATCGCCGGAGGCCACGCTGCGGCGCATCGGACTTGCAAGCGCCGTGCTCGGGCTCGTCCTGATTTGGTTGATACGGGGTTGAAGCGCGCGCCGGAATTTCGCTTGGCGCACGTCGGCACGTTCCTGCAATCGGCGGGCGCCGTTTAAGCGCGCTCGGGCCGCGTGGGTGCCGGTATTGCGTCCGACCTGCCTGCGCCCGCCGAAGCGGGCTTCGCGCCGGCGGGTCGCAGGCTAAGCTATTGGTCTGGCGCATGATCTTACCTGGCTTCGGCGGAGCGAAGCGCCGGCTTCGCGCCGGCAGGTCGGCGAACCGATTCCGCCTCCCGATCAAGTCGGGGGGCAGGCTTTCGCCGCATCATGCGCTGCAACTTTCCGGCGCCATCCGAATTCATCATTGCGTGATCGCGCCGCGCAGACCGCGGTCCGGCCGCGTCGCCATTCTGCCCCAATCGCCTTCCAGATTCGCCATCGAAACGCCTCTCTTGCGTCCAGTCGGACTCCGGCGCACTGTTTGGCGAAATCCCGACCTTCCAGGAGAATCAAGGGCTATGGTTGCCTTCCCCGCTGAATTTGTCCGCCGTTCCGCGCTTGCAGCCGCGGCGCTGGTGTTGCTGGCCGGTGCCGCGCAGGCGCGCGGGCCGGACAATATTGCGGACGTGGCCGAGCGCGTGATCGACGCGGTGGTCAATATTTCAACCTCGCAGACGGTTGAAGCGCGGGCCACGATGCCGCAACTGCCGCCAGGCTCGCCGTTCGAAGAATTTTTTGAGGAATTCTTCAAGAACCGGCGCGGGCAGGGTGGCGACAATAACAATCAGAAGGCCGAGCGCCCGCCGCGGCGCGTTTCCTCGCTGGGTTCCGGCTTCATTATCGACGAGTCCGGCATCGTCGTAACCAACAATCACGTCATTGCGGATGCCGACGAGGTCAATGTCATTCTCAACGACGGCACGCGGCTCAAGGCCGAAATCATCGGCCGCGACCAGAAGACCGATCTTGCGGTGCTGCGGGTCAAGAGCGACAAGCCGCTCAAGGCCGTCAAGTTCGGCGAGTCCGAAAAGCTGCGGCTCGGCGAATGGGTGATTGCGATCGGCAATCCGTTCAGCCTGGGCGGCACCGTGACGGCCGGCATCGTGTCGGCGCGCAATCGCGACATCAATTCGGGGCCCTACGACAACTATATTCAGACCGATGCAGCCATTAATCGCGGCAATTCCGGCGGGCCGCTATTCAACCTCGACGGCGAGGTCATCGGCGTCAACACCGCGATTATTTCGCCGTCGGGCGGATCGATCGGCATCGGCTTCGCGGTGCCCTCGAAGACCGTGGTCGCGATCGTCGAGCAGTTGCGCCAGTTCGGCGAAACGCGGCGCGGCTGGCTCGGCGTGCGCATCCAGCAGGTGACGGACGACATCGCCGACAGTCTCGGCATCAAGCCGGCGCGCGGCGCGCTGGTTGCCGGCATCGACGAGAAGGGACCGGCGAAGCCCGCGGGCATCGAACCCGGAGACGTCATCGTCAAGTTCGACGGCAAGGACATCAAGGAAATGCGCGATCTGCCGCGCGTCGTCGCCGACACACCCGTCGGCAAGGACGTGGAGGTGCTGATCGTACGCAAGGGCAAGGAAGAACAGCGCACCGTCAGGCTCGGCCGGCTCGAGGACGGTGAAAAGCAGGCCGCGCTTGCGCCCAAGAAAGATGCCGCGCCCGAGGAAAAGTCCGTCGTGCAAAAGGTGCTTGGGCTGCAACTGTCGACGATGAGCGACGGCCTGCGCCAGAAATACAAGATCAAGGACAGCGTGAAGGGCGTCGTGATCACGGGCGTCGAAGGCAATTCGGTCGCGGCGGAGAAACGACTGTCCGCCGGCGATGTTATCGTGGAAGTGTCGCAGGACCCGATTGCGACCCCCGCCGACCTGCAGAAAAAGCTCGACCAGCTCAAAAAGGACGGCCGCAAATCGGCGTTGTTCCTGGTTGCGAATGCCGAGGGCGAGTTGCGGTTCGTGGCGCTGGCGCTGCAATAGCGGTAAACTTGCTGCGTCAGGCAAACCCCCAGGGAGAGGGCGCATGCGGATCGTTATTGCGACGGCGATTGCCGTAATGATGGTCTTGCCGGCGGCGGCTCAAACTGCCGGGAGCAAACCGACTGGCAAAAAGATGAGTGCCGAAGCCTGTCACAAAATACTGAAGGGAGATTCACGCTTCCACGGCGGCAGCGTCGGTGGCGCCAGCAGCGGTCAACGGAACAGGGCGTACGGCCCCGCCTTCCAGCGCTGCATACGAGGCCAGCCGATCTGACGTCGACCACGGTGATGCCAACGCTTTGAGTGCACCGGTCTGGCCGCGCCTGTTCGCGGTCAATCCAGCACGTGGCTGACCATGCCGTCGGCGAGCTTGGGCTCGAACCAGGTCGATTTCG
>JBGPOB010000076.1:0-13152 GCA_041487815.1 Xanthobacteraceae bacterium
CGTTGACCGTTCGGCCCTCTATAAGGGCGAGCCGGTAAAGGCGCTGACGCAAGGCAAGATTTCAACCGGTGGCCGCAACAACAACGGGCGCATCACAGTGCGGTTCCGCGGCGGCGGCCACAAGAAGGCGCTGCGCAGCGTGGACTTCAAACGCAACAGGTTCGACCAGCCGGCGACCGTGGAACGGATCGAATACGATCCTAACCGGACCGGGTTCATCGCGCTGATCAAGTATGCCGACGGCGAGCTGAGCTACATTCTTGCGCCACAACGTCTGGCCGCCGGCGACGCAGTCGTGTCCGGCGAACATGTCGACGTGAAGCCGGGTAACGCGATGCCGGTCGGCAACATGCCGGTGGGAACGATCGTCCATAACGTCGAACTCAAGATCGGCAAGGGTGGTCAGCTCGCGCGCTCGGCGGGCACCTACACCCAGATCGTCGGCCGCGACCAGGAATATGTGATCTTGCGGTTGAATTCCGGCGAGCAACGTTTGGTGCACGGCCGATGCATGGCGACCGTCGGCGCGGTGTCCAATCCGGACAACATGAACATTTCGATCGGCAAGGCCGGCCGCAAGCGCTGGTTGGGCAGGCGTCCGCACAATCGCGGCGTCTCGATGAACCCGGTCGATCATCCTCACGGCGGCGGCGAAGGCCGCACCTCCGGCGGCCGCCATCCGGTGACGCCTTGGGGATTTCCGACCAAGGGAAAGAAGACACGCAGCAACAAGCGCACGAAGAAATTCATCATCGCGAGCCGGCACGCTCGCAAGAAGAAGAAATAGGCGAGGACAAGATGCCGCGTTCCGTATGGAAGGGCCCGTTCGTCGACGGTTATCTGCTCAAGAAGGCGGAAGCCGCGCGTGCGTCCGGTCGACATGACGTCATCAAGACCTGGAGCCGCCGCTCGACGATCCTGCCGCAGTTCGTCGGGCTGACGTTCGGCGTCCACAACGGTCAGAAGCACATTCCCGTGCTCGTTAACGAGGAAATGGTCGGTCACAAGTTCGGAGAATTCTCGCCGACGCGGACATTCCACGGCCATTCCGCCGATCGCAAGGCCAAGCGGGCGCCGACGCCGGGTGCGCCGACCCCGGGTGCGCCGGCGGCGTGATGCAGGGATCGATGTCATGAGCAAGAAAAAGCGCGCGCGCGTGCTGCCCGAGAACGAAGCCAAATCGGTCAGCCGGACAATCCGGGTGAGCCCGCAAAAGCTCAACCTCGTGGCGCAGCTCATTCGCGGCAAGACCGCGGCGACCGCGCTCGCCGATCTGGAATTCTCGCGCAAGCGCATCGCCAAGGATGTTCGCAAATGCCTGGAGTCAGCGATCGCGAACGCGGAAAACAATCACGACCTCGACGTCGATGATCTCATCGTCGCCGAAGCTCACGTGGGCAAGTCGCTGGTCATCAAGCGCTTTCACGCGCGTGGCCGGGGACGTGCCGCCACCGTCATGAAGCGGTTCTCGCATCTCACGATCGTTGTTCGTGAGGTCGAGGCGACCGCGTAGGAGAGGGACCGATGGGTCAGAAGGTCAATCCGGTCGGCTTGCGTCTTGGGATCAACAGGACCTGGGACTCGCGCTGGTTTGCCGGCAAGAACGAGTATGGCAAGCTGCTGCACGAGGACATGAAGATCCGCGAGAATCTGTCCGCGCAGCTCAAGCAGGCCGCGGTGTCTCGCATCGTCATCGAGCGGCCGCATAAGAAGTGCCGGGTGACGATCCATTCGGCGCGGCCGGGCGTGGTCATCGGCAAGAAGGGCGCCGACATCGAGAAACTGCGCAAGTCGGTTGCGAAAATGACCGACTCCGACGTCGTCATCAATATCATCGAGATTCGAAAGCCCGAACTGGACGCTCGGCTGGTCGCCGAATCGATCGCGCAGCAGCTCGAACGGCGCGTTGCGTTTCGCCGCGCGATGAAGCGCGCCGTGCAATCGGCGATGCGGCTCGGCGCCGAAGGTATCCGCATCAATTGCTCGGGCCGGCTCGGCGGCGCGGAAATCGCGCGCATGGAGTGGTACCGCGAAGGCCGTGTTCCGCTGCATACGCTGCGCGCCGACGTCGATTACGGCACCGCCACCGCGTTCACCACCTACGGCACTTGCGGCGTGAAAGTCTGGATCTTCAAGGGCGAAATCATGGAACACGACCCGATGGCCCAGGACAAGAAGCTGGCCGAGAGCGAAGCCGGACGGCCGCGCCGCGACATCGCGTAACGCGGCGAGGGATAAGAAGGGCGTACTGTCATGCTGCAACCAACGCGGACCAAGTTTCGCAAGGCTCACAAGGGCCGAATCAAGGGCTTCGCCACCAGCGGCGTAAACCTCGATTTCGGCCAGTATGGCCTCAAGGCGATGGAACCGGAGCGCATATCGGCTCGCCAGATCGAAGCCGCGCGCCGCGCGCTGACCCGGCACATGAAGCGCGCCGGCCGGGTCTGGATCCGCGTCTACCCGGACGTTCCCGTGTCGAAGAAGCCGCTCGAAGTGCGCATGGGCTCCGGCAAAGGCACGCCGGAATTGTGGGTCACGCGCGTCAAGCCCGGCCGCATTTTGTTCGAGGTCGACGGCGTCGGCGTGCAACTTGCGCGCGAGGCGCTGGCACTCGCCGCGGCCAAACTTCCCATCAAGACGCGCTTTGTCGAGCGCATCGCGGAGTAGGCCGATGCTCAAGCCAGGGGATCTCAGGGCCATGACAGTCGACCAGCTCGACGACGAGCTGATCAAGCTCAAGAAGGAGCAGTTCAACCTGCGCTTCCAGCGTGCGACCGGACAGCTTGAGAACACATCGCGTGTGCGCGTCGTGCGCCGCGACATCGCCCGAATTAAATCGATCGCGCAACAAAAACGCGTGGTCGCACAACCGTCAACGTAAGGAGAGCCGGATGCCCAAGCGCATGCTGCAAGGCACGGTGGTCAGCAACAAGCAGAAAAAGACCGTCGTGGTCCGCGTCGAGCGGCGCTTCACGCACCCGGTGCTGAAGAAGACCGTGCGTGAGGCCAAGAAGTATTACGCGCACGACGAGAACAGCGCGTATTCGGTCGGTGACGTGGTCTGGATCGAGGAACATCGGCCAATCTCGCGCCTCAAACGCTGGACGGTCGTGCGCGGCGAATCGGCAACCAAGTAGGCAACGCGCTGGTTGGGTCAACGCGTACAAGAAAGAGACGAGGCTCGGTATGATTCAGATGCAGACAAACTTGGACGTCGCCGATAATTCCGGCGCGCGCCGCGTCATGTGCATCAAGGTGCTGGGCGGTTCGAAGCGCAAGTATGCGACCATCGGCGACATCATCGTCGTATCGGTGAAGGAGGCGATCCCGCGCGGCCGCGTCAAGAAGGGCGATGTGATGAAGGCGGTGATCGTCCGGATCGCCAAGGACATTCGTCGCGCGGACGGCTCGGTCATCCGCTTCGACCGCAATGCGGCAGTTTTGATTACACCGCAGTTGGAGCCGGTCGGCACGCGCATTTTCGGCCCCGTTCCGCGCGAATTGCGCGCTAAGAACCACATGAAGATCATGTCGCTCGCTCCGGAGGTGCTGTGATGGCCGCAAAGATCCGCAAGGGCGACAAGGTGGTCGTTCTCGCCGGCCGCGACAAAGGCCGCACCGGTGAGGTCATCGAGGTTCGCCCATCCGAGGGACGCGCACTCGTGCGCGGCGTCAATCTCGTGAAGCGTCACCAGAAGCAGACCGCCAACCAGGAAGGCGGAATTGTCTCGAAAGAAGCGCCGATCCACCTGTCCAACGTTGCTTTCGCCGATCCAAAGGACGGCAAGGCGACCCGTATCGGATGGAAAATACAAAAGGACGGAAAGCGCGTGCGCATCGCCAAGCGTTCGGGAGCCGAAATCAATGGCTGATACCCAAACTGTGCGCCTGAAGGCGCAATACGACAGCGTCATCCGCAAGAAGCTCATCGAGCAGTTCGGCTATGCCAACGCGCTGCAGGTTCCGGCGCTCGAAAAGGTTTCGATCAACATGGGCATCGGCGAGGCCGTCAGCGACCGCAAGAAGGTCGAGAACGCCGCCGTCGACCTCGCACTCATCGCCGGACAAAAGCCGGTGATCACGATGTCGCGGAAGTCGATCGCGACCTACAAGTTGCGCGAAAACCAGCCCATAGGCTGCAAGGTCACGCTCCGTAAATCGCGGATGTACGAGTTCGTCGACCGCCTGATTAACATCGCCCTGCCGCGCGCACGCGACTTCCGCGGGTTGAACCCCAAGAGCTTCGACGGGCGCGGCAATTATTCGATGGGCATCAAGGAACACATCATTTTCCCCGAGATCGACTACGACAAGGTCACCGATGTCTGGGGCATGGACATCACCGTCTGCACCACCGCGCGCACCGATGAAGAGGCGCGCGCGCTGTTGGCGGCTTTTAACTTCCCGTTCCGGCAGTGAGGCGCGGCGCGTCCTCAAACGCGGACACCAAGGAGACTTGAATGGCCAAGAAGAGCATGATCGAGAAAAACGAGCGACGCCGCAGGATGGTGAAGTCGGCCGCCGGTCGGCGCGCGCGCCTCAAAGCGATTGCGAATGACAAGTCGAGGCCGCTCGAGGAGCGGTTCGCCGCGACGCTCAAGCTCGCGCAATTGCCGCGCAATTCGTCGGCGACGCGCATTCGCAACCGCTGCGAGGTCACCGGCCGTCCGCGCGCCTATTACCGCAAGCTCAAGATGAGCCGCATCGCGCTGCGCGAGCTTGGCTCCAAGGGGTTGATCCCCGGTCTCGTGAAATCGAGCTGGTGAGGAGGATCGCAAGCATGGCTGTCAATGATCCGATCGGCGATCTAATCACCCGCATCCGCAATGCGCAGCAGCGCAACAAGCCAAAAGTTTCGACGCCGGGCTCGAACATGCGCGTGCGCGTGCTCGATGTTCTCAAGAGCGAGGGCTACATTCGTGGCTACGCAAGCGTTGAGCGCAAGGACGGGCGGGCCGAGCTTGAAATCGAGCTTAAGTATTTCGAGGGCGAGCCGGTCATTCGCGAGATTGCGCGCGTGTCGAAGCCGGGGCGCCGAGTTTACGCCTCGGTGAAAAACCTGCCGCGCATCAATAACGGCCTTGGCGTTGCCATTGTTTCGACGCCGAAAGGTGTCATGGCGGATCATGAAGCGCGCGACGCCAACGTCGGCGGCGAAATCCTGTGCACGGTATTCTAGGGAGGCGGTGAAATGTCGCGCGTCGGTAAAAAACCGGTCGCCGTCCCTTCGGGTGTAACGGCGAGCGTTGAAGGGCAGACGGTGAAAATAACGGGCCCGAAGGGCGCGCTGCAGTTCGTCGCCCCCGACGAGGTGCTCGTGAAGATGGAAAGCGGCGCGATCAAGGTCGATCCGCGTAACGAGACCAAACGCGCCCGCTCGATGTGGGGCACCTCGCGCACCCTGGTGGCGAACCTGGTGGCGGGCGTCACCAAGGGGTTTGAAAGCAAGCTTGAGATCAACGGCGTCGGCTATCGCGCGGCGGTGCAGGGAAGGAACCTGCGACTCTCGCTCGGCTACAGCCACGATATCGTTTATGCGATCCCGGAAGGCATCGTGATCGCGACGCCGAAGCCGACCGAAGTCGTCATCACCGGGATTGACAAGCAGAAGGTTGGCCAGGTCGCGGCCGAGATTCGCGCCTACCGCAGGCCGGAGCCGTACAAGGGCAAGGGCGTGAAATACGCTGACGAGTTCATCTTCCGCAAGGAAGGCAAGAAGAAGTAATGGAAGCTTACGATGGCGAAGCTCGATAAACGCGTCACACGGCGCAAGGGCCGTGTGCGGGGAACGGTCAAGGCGGTCGCGGGTAGCCGAGCGCGGCTGTCGGTGTTCCGCTCCTCAAAGCACATCTACGCGCAACTCATTGACGATCGCAAAGGCGCCACGCTGGCGTCGGCGTCTTCGCTCGAAAAGGACCTGCGCACGTCGCTCAAGAGCGGCGCCAACGTCGATGCCGCCAAGGCCGTCGGCAAGCTGCTGGCTGCACGCGCGACGGCCAAGGGCGTAACGAACGTCGTGTTCGATCGCGGCGGGTATCTCTATCACGGGCGCGTCAAGGCCCTAGCCGATGCTGCACGCGAAGGCGGTTTGAAGTTTTAAAGAGGATGGGCCTTCGGCCCGGATAGGAACGCATCCATGGCACGTGCACCGCGTGAACGCGAACGGGAAGAGCGCGACGAGTTTACCGACAAGCTCGTCCACATCAACCGCGTCGCCAAGGTGGTCAAGGGTGGCCGCCGTTTCGGCTTTGCCGCGCTCGTCGTCGTCGGCGACCAGAAGGGCCGTGTCGGATTCGGTCACGGCAAGGCGCGCGAAGTTCCGGAGGCCATCCGCAAGGCGACGGAAGCCGCAAAGCGCAATCTCATTCGCGTGCCGCTGCGTGAAGGCCGCACATTGCATCACGACGTACTCGGCCGTCATGGCGCCGGCAAGGTTCACCTGCGCGCTGCGCCTCCCGGCACCGGCATCATCGCCGGCGGACCAATGCGCGCCGTGTTTGAGACGCTTGGTATGCAGGATGTAGTCGCAAAGTCGATCGGCTCGTCGAACCCCTACAATATGGTGCGCGCGACCTTTGACGCGCTCAAGCACCAGGATTCGCCGCGGCTGGTCGCCGCGCGACGCAATATCAAGGTATCGACATTGCAGGCACGGCGCCGCGATGTCGATGTCGAGCAGGCTGCGGACTGAGATCGCGGGAGTGCGTCATGGCCAGTCAGAAAATCATCAACGTGCGGCAAATCGGCAGTCCCATGCGTCGTCACCATACGCAGCGTGAAACGCTGATCGGCCTCGGCCTCAACCGCATCGGGCGCGTATCCGAATTGCCGGACACGCCGGCGACGCGCGGCATGATCGCCAAGGTGGCGCACCTCGTGCGCGTCGTCGAAAGCAAATAAGGAGAGTGGGCGATGAAGCTCAACCAAATCGCCGACCGGGCAGGTGCGCGCAAGTCGCGCACGCGCATTGGTCGTGGGATCGGGTCCGGCGTCGGCAAGACCGGCGGGCGCGGCGGCAAGGGCCAAACCGCGCGGTCGGGTGTGCGCATCAAGGGTTTCGAAGGCGGCCAGATGCCGTTGCATCGCCGTCTGCCGAAGCGCGGGTTCAACAACATTTTCGCGCTCAGGCTCAATGAGCTCAACATTGGCCGCGTGCAGGAAGCCATCGATGCCGGCAAGCTCGATGTCGGCACGGATGTTGATGCGATGCTCCTTGTCAACGCCGGCCTGTTGCGCCGTGCCCGTGATGGCGTCCGGCTGCTGGGTGGTGGCGAACTCAAGGCCAAGGTCAATTTCGCGGTCTATGGTGCCTCGAAATCAGCGATTGCTGCGGTCGAGAAAGCCGGCGGCAGCGTCAAGTTGCTGGCACCGCCCAGGCAGGCCAAGGAACCGAAGGGCAAAAATGCGCTGCGGCTCGCGGCCGAGGCGCGTGGCGAAAAGCCGAAGGCGGCGGCAGCAGCCGCGGCAGCAGCGGAGGACGGCAACAAACCCGCCGCGGCCAAACCCGCTAAGGCCGACAAGCCCAAGCCCGCCAAAGCCGAGCCCAAGGCCGACAAAAAATCCAAGGGCGAAAAGCCCGCGTAGTTCCTATATGTTGATTTTATCCGGAGGCTGATCGCCTCCAATCTGGGGCGCGCGACCGGAGCAACGCATGGTCTCTGCAGCGGAACAACTGGCGGCCAATCTAAACTTTTCGGCGCTGGCCAAGGCCGACGAGCTCAAGAAGCGCATCTGGTTCACGCTCGGGGCGCTGCTGGTTTACAGGCTCGGAACCTATATTCCGCTGCCCGGCATTGATCCCACGGCCTGGGACCAGATTTTCCGCACCCAGGCTGGTGGCATTCTCGGCATGTTCAATATGTTCGCCGGCGGCGGCATCCATCGGCTGGCGATCTTCGCGCTCAACATCATGCCCTATATTTCGGCTTCGATCATTATCCAGCTGATGACAAGCGTGTCGCCGACACTGGAAAATCTCAAGAAAGAAGGCGAGAGCGGGCGCAAGATCATCAATCAGTACACCCGCTACCTCACCGTGCTGCTGGCCGCGGTCCAGGCCTACGGCATTTCGATCGGACTCGAAAGCGCGGGCCAGGTGGTCGCCGACCCCGGAATGTTCTTTCGGCTGTCGACGATGATTACGCTCACGGGCGGCACGGTATTCTTGATGTGGCTCGGCGAGCAGATCACCTCGCGCGGCATTGGTAACGGCATATCGCTGATCATCCTGGCGGGCATCGTCGCGGAGCTGCCGTCCGCCCTGGTCGGGATGTTCGAACTTGGCCGCCAGGGCGCGCTGTCCACCGGGCTCATTCTGATTGTGATCGTCATGGCGATCGCGGTCATTGCCTTCATCGTTTTCATGGAGCGCGCGCAGCGCCGCCTGCTGATTCAATATCCCAAGCGCCAGGTCGGCAACCGCATGTTCGAAGGACAGTCCTCGCACTTGCCGCTCAAGCTCAATACTTCGGGGGTGATTCCGCCGATTTTCGCGTCCTCGCTGCTGCTGCTGCCGACCACGGTTGCGAACTTCAATGCGGGGCAGGGCCCCGAATGGTTTTCAGTGATCACGACGCAGCTGGCGCACGGACGGCCGCTGTTCCTGATAATTTATGTCGGGCTGATCATCTTCTTCGCGTTCTTCTATACGGCAATCGTCTTCAACCCGACCGAGACCGCGGAAAACCTCAAGAAGCACGGTGGCTTCATCCCAGGGATCCGGCCCGGCGAGCGGACGGCGGAGTACATCGACTATGTGCTTTCCCGTATTACCGTGGTTGGCGCGGCCTATCTTGCCATCGTCTGTCTGCTTCCGGAAATCCTGATTTCCTACGCGGCGGTGCCGTTTTACTTTGGCGGCACGTCGCTGCTGATCGTGGTCAGCGTGACGATGGATACCGTGGCGCAGATTCAAGGCTATCTGCTGGCACACCAATATGAAGGTCTGATCAAGAAATCAAAGCTGAGAGGGCGGCGCAGATGAGGCTGATACTGCTTGGTCCCCCGGGGGCGGGAAAAGGCACACAAGCTCAGCGGCTCGTAGAAAAATACCACATCGTGCAACTCTCGACCGGCGACATGTTGCGCGCCGCCGTCGCCGCAGAAACGCCCATCGGACTCAAAGCCAAGGAAATCATGGCGCGGGGCGAACTCGTGCCCGACGACATCGTCGTCGCGATCGTCGGCGCCCATATCGAACAACCGGACGCGCGGAATGGGTTCATTCTCGACGGCTTTCCGCGCACAGTACCGCAGGCCAAGGCGCTCGCCCGCTTGCTCCAGGACAAGAAGCTCGAACTCGACGCCGTCATCGAACTCAAGGTCGATGAGGGCATCCTGCTGAGCCGGGTGCAGCGGCGCGTCAACGAGATGCTGGCGCGCGGCGAGCCGGTGCGCGTGGACGATAATGCCGAAGCGCTCAAAAAGCGCCTGGATGCGTACCGCGCCCAGACGGCGCCACTGGTAGAATTTTACTCCGGCCAGGGCATTCTCAAGACCGTCGATGGGATGGCGCCAATTGCGGACGTCACCGCCGCCATCGGCCGCGCGCTTGCAGAGACCATGTTCCGGCCGGCCCCGGCTGCTGGCCCGGGCTCCACTGGACGCGCAGCGGCCAAGACCCCGCCGGCTGCGCGCCGGGCAGCGGCAGGGCTGGGACGGGCCAAGAACGCCAAATCGAAGGCTAAATCCAAGGCCAAATCCAAGGCCAAATCGAAGTCAAAGGCGACCGCAAGATCCAGGACCGAATTCACCGCCCAATCCCGCGCCAGGCCGCCTTTATCCAAGGCCCGCCCGCCGGCGAAGACCAAGGCCGCGGCCGTTGCCAAGCGCGCCGCCAAAGGCGTAGCCGGTATCCGCAAGCAAGCCGCGCAGGTGGCCGGTGGAAAAGGTCGCAAGGCCCGGAAATTGTCGAAGAAATCGCCCCGCAGAGGTTGACGATTGGGGGTGGAGGCCGTAAATACCCGGCACCCGGTAGGAGAAGATTTTGGGCGATGCCTGGCACACGATGTGGGCTGGAGCGTCGTATACGCGTTTATCCCCTGGAACAGGTTAGGAACAAGCTCGGCCACCTTTTGGCCGGCGTGAGGAGTAACGGTTTTGGCCCGCATTGCTGGTGTCAATATCCCAACCAACAAGCGCGTCGTGATCGCGCTCCAGTACATCCATGGTGTTGGGCCGAAGACGGCCCGGGAGATCGTGGAAAAGGTTCACATCGACGCGGCGCGCCGGGTGTCGCAGCTCACCGATCAGGAGGTGCTGCAGATCCGCGAAATGATCGATCATGATTACATGGTCGAAGGCGATCTGCGGCGCGACGTCGCCATGAACATCAAGCGGCTGATGGACCTCGGCTGCTATCGGGGTCTGCGCCATCGGCGCGGTCTTCCGGTTCGCGGACAGCGCACGCACACCAACGCGCGCACCCGCAAGGGCCCGGCCAAGGCCATCGCCGGCAAGAAGAAGTAATCGGGTTTTCAGGCAGTCAAACGACGGCGCCGGTAACGACCGACACCGAGAGGATCGAGAATGGGCAAAGAAGCCACTCACGTCCGCCGACGCGAAAAGAAAAACATCGTGTCCGGCGTCGCGCATGTGAACGCGTCGTTCAACAACACGATGATCACCATCACCGATGCGCAGGGCAACACCATTGCCTGGTCGTCGTCCGGAACGATGGGATTCAAGGGCTCGCGCAAGTCGACGCCTTACGCCGCGCAGGTGGCAGGCGAAGACGCCGCCAAAAAGGCGCAGGAACACGGCATGCGCACGCTTGAGGTTGAAGTTGCGGGGCCGGGCTCCGGACGTGAGTCGGCGCTTCGCGCGCTGCAGGCGGCCGGTTTCATGATTACGTCCATTCGCGACGTGACTCCGATACCGCACAATGGCTGCCGGCCGCGTAAGCGGCGGCGCGTCTAGACGCCCTCCTCCGGCGCGCGAATTTTGTTCGCCGCCGCCGTTTTTGTCCGTCCACGGATGCGGCGTGGAGTGCGTGGGCCAGGGCATACATGCTCAACGCGATAGGTGAAGACGTGACGATCCAGAAGAATTGGCAGGAATTGATCCGACCGAACAAGCTGCAGGTACAGCCGGGCAGCGACCCCAAGCGTATAGCGACCTTGGTCGCCGAGCCGCTTGAGCGTGGCTTCGGGTTGACGCTCGGCAACGCTTTGCGGCGCATCTTGTTGTCGTCGTTGCAGGGCGCCAGCGTCCAGTCGGTGCATATCGACGGCGTACTGCACGAATTTTCCTCGATTGCCGGCGTGCGCGAGGACGTGACCGACATCGTGCTCAACATCAAAGACATCGCCATCAAGATGCAGGGCGAAGGCCCCAAGCGCATGGTGGTCAAGAAGCAGGGGCCCGCGGTCGTCACCGCCGGTGACATTCAGACTGTCGGCGACGTCGTCGTGCTCAACCCCGACCTCGTCATCTGCCATCTCGACGAAGGCGCCGAGATCCGCATGGAATTCACAGTCAATACCGGCAAGGGCTACGTTCCCTCCGAGCGCAACCGGCCCGAGGACGCGCCGATCGGTCTCATCCCGGTCGACAGCCTGTATTCACCCGTCAAGAAAGTATCCTACCGCGTCGAGAACACGCGCGAGGGACAAATTCTCGACTATGACAAGCTGACGGTGCAGATTGAAACCAACGGCGCCGTCAGTCCGGAGGACGCGCTTGCCTATGCCGCGCGCATCCTGCAGGACCAGCTCAACGTATTCGTCAACTTCGAAGAGCCGCGCAAGGAAGTCGGCGTCGCCGAGTCCATTCCGGACCTCGCATTCAATCCTGCGTTCCTCAAGAAGGTCGACGAGCTCGAATTGTCGGTGCGCTCGGCCAATTGTCTCAAGAACGACAATATTGTCTACATCGGCGACCTGGTGCAGAAAAGCGAAGCCGAGATGCTGCGCACGCCGAATTTCGGGCGCAAGTCGCTCAACGAGATCAAGGAAGTACTGGCGCAGATGGGCCTGCACCTCGGAATGGAAGTGGCCGGCTGGCCGCCGGAGAATATCGAGGAACTCGCCAAGCGGTTCGAGGATCACTACTGAGTTTGATTGCGTAGCACCCGCGCGGATCGCGCGGCGAATCGAGGAATGCTTCCATGCGTCACGGCAATGCCCACCGTAAACTCAATCGCACGGCGACGCACCGTCGCGCCATGTGGGCAAACATGGCGGCGGCGCTGATCAAGCACGAACAGATTTCGACCACGCTGCCGAAGGCCAAGGACCTGCGTCCGATCGTCGAGAAACTGGTGACGCTCGGCAAGCGCGGCGACCTGCACGCGCGCCGCCAGGCGATCGCGCAAATCCGCGATATCGCGATGGTCAAGAAGCTGTTCGAGGTCATCGGTCCGCGCTACAAGGACCGCCACGGCGGCTATACCCGCGTGCTCAAGGCCGGGTTCCGCTACGGCGATTCGGCGCCGGCGGCGGTGATCGAGTTCGTCGATCGCGATGTCGACGCCAAGGGGCTCGACTCCGGCCCGGTGCAGGAGAAGAAGGCCGAGGCGGAGGAGACCGTTCCCGCGTAGCGGTCGGCCAGCGATATACGGTGGTGGGAGCGGCGCAGTGCGCCGCTCATTTTGTTTCAGGCAGCATGGGTTCTCGCGCCATGCGCCGTGCGATGCCCTTCAAATGCGTCGGTTAGGGCTTTATATCTCTTGCGTCCGATCGGGTGTGATCCCGAAAAAGCTTGCCCCCGGACTTGTTCCGGGGGTTGCAGACTTTTCGGAAAAGATCACACCCAAAATCAATATGTTAGCAGGGCAGTCCGATTCAATCCGAGTTGATCAGACTCTAGGAGCCAGCTATGTCCCTCGCCGCGCGTTCGCTGCATGCCCCCGCGCTGCAGTTCATCGCAGTTCTGGCATTTATCTCAGCATTCGTGCCGCGCGCGCTCGCCCAGGATCGTGTGGTTCCGTCCTCGCCGGACCAGTTGCGCCAATCCTACGCGCCGGTCGTGCGGCGCGTCGCGCCATCGGTCGTCAACGTTTACGCCGCCAAGGCGGTGACGGTTCGCAATCCCTTGTTCGAGGATCCGCTGTTCCGGCGCTTTTTCGGCGTACCCGGCGGTCCGGATGGCGGCGCGCCGGTGCAGCGTTCGCTGGGCTCCGGCGTCATCGTTGATGTGTCGGGTCTCGTCGTC
>JBGPOB010000077.1:0-13097 GCA_041487815.1 Xanthobacteraceae bacterium
CGGCAAACCATGAAAGCGCTCGCTGAACGTCTTGAAGTGCTGCCGCGCCAATAGCGTCGTCGGCACGACGACCGCGACCTGCTTGCCGCTCATCGCAGTGACGAACGCGGCGCGCAGCGCGACTTCGGTCTTGCCGAAGCCGACGTCGCCGCAAATGAGCCGGTCCATCGGCCGCCCCGAGGCAAGATCGTCGAGCACGGCCGTGATCGATGCCATCTGATCGTCGGTTTCGTCGTAGGGGAAGCTCGCGCAGAACTCATCGTAAGGCCCGACGTCGGTCGTAAAGCGCGGCGCGTCGCGCAACTGCCGTTCGGCGGCGATCTTGAGAAGTTCGCCGGCCATTTCGCGGATGCGGCTTTTCATGCGCGCCTTGCGCGCCTGCCAGCCAACGCCGCCCAACCGATCGAGATCGACCGTCGTCTCTTCGCTGCCGTAGCGCGACAATAGCTCGATGTTTTCGACCGGCAGGAACAGCTTGTCGCCGCCGGCGTAGTGCAGTTCGAGGCAGTCGTGCGGCGCGCCCGCCGCCTCGACGTTCGCGAGCCCCTGGAAACGGCCGATACCGTGATCGACGTGAACCACGAGATCGCCGGCGGAAAGCATCGTCGCCTCGGCGATGAAATTATCGGCGCGCCGCGGCCGGCGCTGGCGCACCAGCCGATCGCCCAAAATGTCCTGTTCGGAGATCACCGCGATGTCGGCGGTTTCAAACCCGCTTTCCAAGCCCAGCACCGCCAACGCGATGTCTTGCGGCGGCAGCGCCAAGGCGTCGCGCCAGGTCGCGACGTTCATCAGATTTGCAATCTTGTGATCGGCCAGGACGTGGCCCATGCGCTCGCGCGCGCCCTCGCTCCACAGCGCAACGACAACGCGCTTGCGGGCGGCGTGCAGCGCCTCGACATGGGCGCGCACGGCGTCGAAGACGTTGGCGTCCGGCAGCGCGCGCTCGGCCGAAAAGTTCCGGCCCTGGCGGATGCCGGCGTCGGTGGCACCGGCGTCCGGCGTCGCAAACGGCGTCAGCCGGACGAGCGCGCGGGCATCGCGCTGGCGGCGAAATTCATCCTCGCCAAGGTAGAGACGCGCCGGCGGCAACGGCCGATAGGGGACACCCTCCATCGCTCCGAGCGGCTGCCGCCGTGCTTCGTAATAGTCGGTGATTTGCGCGACGCGCTCATGGACGGCATCTTCGGCAAGCGGTTCAAGGACGATGGGGCAGCCGGGCGCGTAGTCGAACAGCGTGTCGAGCCGGTCGTGGAACAGCGGCAGCCAATGCTCCATGCCATGGTATCGGCGGCCTTCGCTCACCGCCTCGTAGAGCGCGTCGTTCGTCGGTGTTCCAAAGGTCTCGACATAGCCGAGCCGAAACCGCCGGATCGTTTCGCTGGTCAGTTGAAACTCGGCGACCGGCACCAGGTCGATGCCGCGCAACTGATCGGTCGTGCGCTGGCTGTCGGGATCGAAGCTGCGGATCGATTCCAGCGTGTCGCCAAAAAAGTCCAGCCGCACCGGTTGGTCCATGCCGGGAGCATAAAGGTCGATGATGCCGCCGCGCACGGCGTAGTCGCCGGGCTCGCGCACCGTGGAGGCGCGTAGAAAGCCGTTGAGATCGAGCCAACGCACGATGTCGTCCATGCGCAGGACGTTGCCGGGCATCGCCGAGAGCGCCTGCAGCGCGACCAGATCGCGTGCCGGCACGCGCTGCAGCACGGCATCGACCGTGGTCAGCAGGACCAACGGCCGGTCATTGCCCTGCAGCCGGGCCAGGCGCGACAGCGCCGTCATCCGCCGCGCGACAACAGCGGCGTGCGGCGACACGCGGTCGTAGGGCTGGCAATCCCATCCCGGGAATTCGAGCGTTGCGATATCCGGCGCGAAGAATTCCAGCGCCCGCGCCAGCTGAGCCATGCGCTGGTCGTCGCGGCACACCGTCATCAGGCTGGTCGCGGACGCGTCGCGCCGGGCTGCAACCGAACGCGCCAAATCAGCGACGACAAGGCCTTCGCCGCCGTCGGCGACATTCGCCAGCGTCAGCACCCGGCCCGGGAGCAGAAGTTCGGCGGGAGAACGCGCCATTCGTCAGCGTTTCCCGCGGTGAAATGCGCGCAACTTGCGCATCAGACCGGTATCGAACGCCGGCGGCACCGGACCGTCGCCGCACACCCAGGCATGGAGATCGGGATCGGGCACGTCGCTCAGTTCTTCGAATTCCATCAGCTCGGCCTCGCTCAAGTCGGCGATGGTCGCATCGGCGAAGCGGCCCATGATCAGGTCCATCTCGCGCATGCCACGATGCCACGAGCGGTAAAGCAGCCGCCGCCGTCGCTCGTCGAACCCTTCGCTCGATCGGGTCGTTCCGGTCATCGCTGCAAAATTCCCAACGCCAAAAGCCCGGACAGGCCGGGCATGGGCTATATAGGCACGGAATAACCGGTTGTCATGGGATCATGCGGCCCGCATTGCTCAATCCACTATTCGCCTCGGTGACGACGCTGCCCGGCGTCGGGCCGAAGCTGGAAAAGCTCTATCGCCGTCTCACCGGGCGCGACGCTGAATCGTCCGATGGCGGCGCGCGCGTAATCGATCTCCTGTTCCATCTGCCGACCGGCGCGATCGATCGCCGTGCACGGCCGAAATTGCGCGATGTCACCCCCGGCACCGTTGTTACCATCGAAGTCACCATCGATCGGCATCGTCCGCCGCCGCCGGGCCGTTCGCGCGCGCCCTATCTCGTTTACGCCGGCGACGACACGGGCGACCTGGTCATCACCTATTTCAGCGCACGCAATGACTACATCGAGAAAATCCTGCCGGTCGGAGCAAAGCGGTTCGTCTCGGGCACGACCGCGCTCTACGACGGCATGCTGCAGATGGTTCATCCGGATCGCGTCGTCGATGAGGCCGGGCTGGCGCGGCTGCCGCTGGTCGAGCCGGTGTATCCGCTGACAGAAGGGCTGTCGGAAAATCAGCTGCGGCGCGCCGCCGCGGGTGCGCTCGCCAAAATTCCGGACCTGCCCGAATGGCAGGACGCCGCCTGGCAGGCGCGGCAGCATTTTCCCGCGTTCGCCGCGGCACTCCAGCAGTTGCACCACCCGGCGGAACCGCGCGATGTCGCGCCCGATACACTCGCCTGGTCGCGGCTCGCCTACGACGAATTTCTGGCCGGTCAACTGGCGCTGGCGCTGGTGCGCGCGCACACGCGCCGGCCGCAGGGGCGGCGCAGCGCCGGCGACGGCCGCCTGCGCAAAAAACTCATTGCCGCCCTGCCCTATACGCTGACGGCGTCGCAGCGGCGCGCGCTTGCCGACATCACCGCCGACCTCGCCAAGCCGGAGCGCATGGCGCGGTTGCTGCAGGGCGATGTGGGGTCCGGCAAGACCGTGGTTGCACTCATCACCTGCGCCGCCGTCATCGAAGCCGGGCACCAGGCCGCGCTCATGGCGCCGACTGAAATTCTCGCCCGCCAGCATTACGGCACAATCGCGCCGCTTGCCGCCGCCGCCAATATCCGCGTCGCGATCATCACCGGCCGCGAGCGCGGCCGCGAACGCGCCGAAACCCTCGACAAGCTCGCGGCCGGAGAGATCGATCTTCTGATCGGTACGCATGCCTTGTTTCAGGAAGAAGTCGAATTTCGCGACCTGGCGCTGGCCGTGGTCGACGAGCAGCACCGCTTCGGCGTCCATCAGCGCCTTGCGCTGATGCGCAAGGGGGAAGCCGTCGACACGTTGGTGATGACGGCGACGCCCATTCCGCGCACGCTGGTGCTGACGTATTTCGGCGACATGGAGAGTTCCGAGCTGCGGGAAAAACCTGCCGGTCGCACGCCGATCGACACCCGAACGATCCCACTTGAACGGCTTGACGACGTCGTTGACGGCGTTGGCCGCGCTATCGCGGAGGACCGCAGCATCTTTTGGGTTTGTCCGCTGGTGGAGGAGTCCGAGACAACCGACCTCGCTGCCGCCGAAGCGCGCTTTGAAATTCTTAACCAGCGCTTCGGCGACATCGTCGACCTCATTCACGGCCGCATGAAAGGTCCCGCCAAGGACGCGGCGATGGCACGCTTTGCGGCGGGCGAGACCAAGCTACTGGTGGCGACGACGGTCATTGAAGTAGGCGTCGATGTGCCGGCGGCAAGCGTCATGGTGATCGAGCACGCCGAGCGCTTCGGGCTTGCGCAATTGCATCAGCTGCGCGGACGCATCGGTCGCGGCGCGGCGCAGTCGACGTGTCTCTTGCTGTACAAAACGCCGCTCGGCGAAACGGCGAAGGCGCGGCTCGCCATCATGCGCGAGACCGAGGACGGGTTTCGCATCGCCGAGGAGGATTTGCGGCTGCGCGGCGAAGGCGATGTGCTCGGCACAAGGCAGAGCGGCTTGCCCGGATTTCGGGTGGCGCGCATCGAAGTCCATGGCAAGCTCTTACAGGCCGCGCGCGACGACGCGGCGCTCGCGCTCACGCGCGATCCGCGACTTGAAACTCCGCGCGGGCAGGCATTGCGGACCCTGCTCTATCTCTTCGAGCGCGACGCTGCCGTGCGCCTCATCCGCGCGGGATAGGTTGGAGTTTCAGCCGTCGGGGAAAAAGACTGCGTCGTAGTCACGCGCACCGTGAAGAATGTGGATGACAACGATTTGATCGTGGTCAACGCGATAGAAGATCAGATAATTACCGTGTACTGCGCGCCGGATACCACGCCCTTCCCAAGCGGGAACCAAGGCGTGTGATCGCGGTGCAGCCGGGATTTGGCGGCAGATCGCTTCCAGTTCATCGATAAAACTGATGGCGCGGCGCGGATTGTCGCGTGCGATCCAGTCAGCGATTCGGACGAGATCGGCCCGCGCCGCGTCGGTGATGACGAGATTCATCGCTTCCGGCCTTCTCAGCCACCGTCCGATATTTCGTCCGTAGTTGGCTGAATACCTTTGAGGCCGATGCCACACGACCCGCATCGGCGTCGGCAATTCCACGCGCGAGCGCAATATTAAGCGTTGCCAATCGCGCTTCGCGTTCCTCAATCAGGCGAACGCCTTCGCGCAACACTTCGCTCTTGGAGTTGTAGCGGCCACTCGCCACCAAGCGGGTGACAAACGTTTCGAGCTTGTTTCCGAGATCGACGCTGTTAGCCATGATGTCGAAAATTTACACCAAGCAATAACTGTTATCAAGCCGGAGGACGCTGTCGTGACGTCAATTTTTGAGCGGGAGAAGGATCAAAACCGCCACGGGAAAAAGGACGTGGGCCCAAAGAAGCATCACGCCCTATCCAAAGAGAGCTGCGAGGATTCCGCATGGAAGCCGGCCAAGACCTCATCCCGTCAGGAACCCGTAGGTCGCGATGCTATAAATGTAAGCCGCGAAGAACGTGATTGCTCCGGCAAATCCCCCGAGGATACAAGTATCCCTGCATCGCTCACTCCCGGCGCGCGGTGTCTCCAGTTCGATGCTTTTGGACGATAGCCGCCTGCGTCGTACGCGCCGCGCGCGCGGTCTCGGCCAGCGCCGCCAGCTTCTTCTGCGGATCGCCTTCCGGCTGGATCATCCCGGCCGACATGATCAGCGTCGCCGCCGCCTCCACGGAAATATCGAGTTCGACCACGTCCTTGCGCGGCAGGTAGAAGAAAAAGCCCGTCGTCGGGTTGGGCGTGCACGGCATGAACACTGAAACATGCTCGCTTTCAGGAAGCCGGTCGACGATATCGGGACTCGGCGGCTGCGACAGAAATACGATGGACCACATCCCCGGCGCGGGAAATTCAACAAGACCGACGGTGCGGAATGTCGATCCAGATTTCGAAAATATTGTTTCGAAAATCTGTTTCATGGTCCGATAAATTGGACGCACGATCGGCATCCGATGCAAAACCCGCTCGCCGAATTCAACGAGCGTGCGGCCAACGAGGTTGGCTGTCAGAAATCCAAGCAGGGTCAGCGCGACAAATGCGACGATCAGGCCAGTGCCTGGTACGTTGACCGGCAGGTAGGTCTCCGGGCGAAGTTCCGGTGGAATGAGCGGTTTGACCCATCCGTCAACCCAGGTGATGAACGACCACGTCAGGTAGGCCGTGACGAAGAGGGGACCCACCAGGATCAGCCCGGTCAGGAAATAATTGCGGATGCGCGCGCCAATGCGGGCGTGCAAGACCGGCGTCGGCGGTTCCGGCGTGGCGGCGGCGGCAATGGCGGCGTGGTCTTCGGTCATGGATGCGGACGGCCGATCTTCACGGTAATCTGATTGATACAGGACATGGCATTATATGGGCGTCAATGCCGTGCCCGCCACCGCCGCCACGTCCAAGGATTGGTATACGAAAAGCTACTCGACAGTGACGGATTTCGCGAGATTACGCGGCTGATCGACGTCGGTGCCCATTAAAACGGCGGTGTGATACGCAATCAGCTGGACCGGTATCGCATATACCAGCGGCGTCACCGTCGAGGCCATCTCCGGCAGCGTCAGCGTCGCGAGCGTCGGCACACTGGCCTCGCGCGCGCCTTTGGGGTCGGTAATCAGAATGATCCGTCCGCCGCGCGCGGCGACTTCCTGCATGTTGGATACGGTTTTTTCGAACACGCGATCATAGGGCGCAATCACGATCACCGGCATCGTCTCGTCGATCAGCGCAATCGGCCCATGCTTGAGTTCGCCGGCGGCGTAGCCCTCGGCGTGGATATAGGAAATTTCCTTCAGCTTGAGCGCGCCTTCGAGCGCCAGCGGATAGTTCGTGCCGCGGCCGAGATAGAGCACATCGCGGCATTTGATCAGCTCGCGCGCAAGGCGTTCGATCTCCGGTTCGAGCCGCAATGCTTCCGACATCAGGCGCGGCACCTCGATCAGCGCGCGCACAAGATTATGCTCGTCGGACTCGGCCACGACGCCGCGTGCCCGGCCCGCGCCGATCGCGAGACAGGCAAGCGCGGCCAACTGGCAGGTGAATGCCTTGGTCGATGCGACCCCGATTTCAGGACCGGCCAGCGTCGGCATCACGATGTCGCTTTCGCGCGCGATCGTCGATGTCGGCACGTTGACGATCGAAAGTACGTGCTGCCGCTGCTCCTTGGCGTAGCGCAGGGTCGCCAGCGTGTCTGCGGTCTCACCGGATTGAGAAACGAACACCGCCAGATTGCCCTGATCGAGCGGCACGCCGCGATAGCGAAATTCGGACGCGATATCGATTTCAACCGGCAGCCGCGCGAACCGCTCGAACCAATATTTGCCGATGCACCCGGCATAATAGGCCGTGCCGCAGGCCGATATCGCGATTCGCTGCAAATTGCGCCAGTCGAACGGCAGGTTCTCGGGCAACAGCGCGCGGCCACCGGCCATGTCGAGGTAATGCGCGAGCGTATGCCCGACGACTTCGGGCTGCTCGTGGATTTCCTTCGCCATGAAATGACGATAGTTGCCCTTGTCGACAAGAAACGCCGACGCGTTCGACTTGAGCACCGCTCGTTTGACGGTCGCGCCCTTGGCGTCGTGGACCTCCGCGCCGTCGCGTCGGACGACAACCCAATCGCCGTCCTCGAGATAGCTGATTGAATCCGTAAACGGCGCGAGCGCAATGGCGTCGGATCCGAGGTACATTTCGCCGTCGCCATAGCCGATCGCGAGCGGCGACCCTTTGCGCGCGCCCACCAGCAGATTGTCTTCGCCGTCAAACAGCAGCGCCAACGCGAAGGCGCCCTTCAGCCGCGGCAGCGCGGCGGCAACGGCCTCGACCGGCGCACGCCCTTTCGCCAGTTCCGAAGTGACAAGGTGGGCGATGACTTCAGTGTCGGTTTCGCTCGAAAATCTTGCGCCGCCGGCTTCGAGTTCGGATCGCAGCTCGTTGAAATTCTCGATAATGCCGTTATGAACGACCGCGACGCGCTCGGTGGCATGTGGATGGGCGTTGTTTTCGTTGGGCTTGCCATGCGTGGCCCAGCGCGTGTGACCGATGCCGATGGTTCCGCCGAGCGGCTCACGCGCCAGACGCTGCTCCAGATTGCGCAGCTTGCCTTCGGCGCGACAGCGCGTCAGATGGCCGCTCTCGAGCGTGGCGATGCCCGCGGAATCATAGCCGCGATACTCAAGCCGTTTGAGCGCGTCGACCATCTGGCCGGCCACGGGTTCACGCCCAATAATTCCAACTATCCCGCACATAGGATTGACGTGCCTGCCATCTAATCAGTGGTTGCGCGTCGCCAACTCGACGCTGCCAGCAATTACGCAGCATTTATGCCAACTTCCGCCGGCCCGGAAATCACTATTTCTTTGCAATGGTTACGCGGCGGCTTCCGGGCTGGTCTTGCCCGAGGATTGCAGTTCCCGCAAGCGCCTCGCCCAAACTTCCTTAATAAGCCAGCGGGTTCGGCCGGTTGCGCGCGTGTCCGGCGCCACTTCGCGGCTGATAACCGAACCGGAACCGACATAAACGCGATCGCCGATCTTCAGCGCGACGACCGAAGATGAATTTGGACCGATAAACGCGCCGCCGCCGATCTAGGCCGCGTGACCGGTGGCGACGCCCGCGTCAAGCGCCGCCTAGCGAAGCCGCGCCTGAAGAATATCCGCGACCTCCGCCAGTTGCTCCTGCGTGTTCACGCCACGCACTTCATCCTCCGCGGATTCAATGGCGACGACTTTGAGGCCCTTGGCACGCGCAATGGCAACGGCATCGGTCAGGTAGAATTCGCGCTTGGCGTTCTCATCGCCGATGGCATCGAGGATCGCAAGTGCGGAGGATCCCGCCAACGCCATGACTCCGCTGTTGCACAAATTGATCGCGCGCTCGCGATCGCTGGCATCCTTGTCCTCGCGGATGGCGATCAGCTCGCCGTGCTCAACCACCAGACGGCCATAGCCGGTGGGATCGGCGGCGCGAAACCCGAGCACCGCGACCGCCGCGCCAGCCGCGAGTAGCGCGCGCAAACGTCGCAATGTTTCCACGCGGATCAACGGCGTGTCTCCGAACACGACAACGATGTCGTCAACGCCGCGCTCGATCGCCGCGCGCGCCGCCAGCACGGCATGGGCGGTTCCGTGCCGCTCGTGCTGGATGAAAATTTCCGTAGCGGGCGCCATGGCGCGGACGGTCGCCGCCACCTCCCGGTGCTCCGGACCGATCACGACCGCGACGGCCCCGTTCAGGGATGCAACGACATCGAGGACGTGCCCAATCAACACCCGCCCGCCCACGGCATGCAGCACCTTTGGCCGCGACGATCGCATCCGGGTGCCCTCGCCGGCCGCGAGCACGATTGTCAGGCAGGACCGTGTGTTCATCGGCAACCGCAATACCCCCCTAATCCACACAAAACTACGCCGGCAACGCCGTATCCGGGGCTGAAACCGCGCGGGGACGCCGTGACTCTGTTAGCGTTTTCAACCTGATTCGCCATTGGAGGCGCACGCATGGCTGAGAGTAAGCGTGCCACCATTATTGCAGACGTGGATGAGCATTTCGATATGCGCGCGCTGGTCCGGCTGGGCGCTTGGGGGCTGAGCGCGGTCGCGGCGGTTGTCCTGGTCATCGTCGCCGGACGCTCGGAAATCGGCACGCGGCGGGCGGTGGCGGCATTCCAATCGTCCGAGCCACCGGCTGCCGTCGTCGCGGCGTCGGCTGTCGGCGAGCTCAGAACGCGCGCATCGGACTCCGAACACGAAACGCGAAGACTGGCCGATTCCATACGCGCACTGAACGATGACCGCGACCGGCTGACGGTCCGAATGAGCGCGGTCGAGCGCGAGGTTGGCGATCTCACCGGGTCGGTCAGCCGCGCGCTCGCCATCGTTGGCACAGTAAAGCCGATGCCGTCGCCCGAGACCAAACCAGCCGGTCCCGATACCGCCGCCAAGCCACCGCCCGTTGCCGTCGAGTCCAAGCCGGCCGCTCTCGATGCGGCGCCCAATGCAGCGATTGTCGACAAAACGACAACGCCACCACAGCCCGACAAGCTTCGCCCGGCAGCATCCGCGCAACCGCCAGCGGTGTCCGAAGCTCCCAAGATGTCGACATTGGACAGTTCTAAAATGCCCAAGCCGCCCGCGTTGCAACCCCCCTCGGCGGCGGCGCAGCGCACGGCCGCGGCCAATCCGACCCTCGCACCCGCTGCAAAGCCGCCGGACGCCGATTCGGCACCGCCAACGGGAACAATCCCGGTCCGCGTCCCGCTGCCGAAGCCTCTGACTGCGGCGACCCCGCCCGCCGGCAGTGAAAAGGCTCAAAGCGGAGAACGTTCCGGCCCCGCCGCGTCTGCGCCAGGCAACGCGGGCCAAGCCGCGCCGGCAGTGATCGCCGCCATTGCCGCGCCTGCGGGACCTGATGGCAGTTCGCTGCTCAAGGTTGAAATTGGTCTCGATCTCGGGCCGGCGCTGACATTGGCGCGCCTGCGTACGCGCTGGAGCGAACTTCAGGCGCAAAACCAGGCGCTGTTTAATGGCATGCGGCCGCTGGTCGCGTTGCGTGAAACCTCGCAGGGCAAGTCGGTCGAATTGCGGCTGGTGATTGGCCCGGTCGCGGACATTCAGGCGGCAGCCGAAGTTTGCGGCGCGCTCGCCGGCTCGCAATTCATGTGCCAGCCAGCTGTTTTCGATGGTCAGCGGCTGGGGACGCGGTAAACAGGCGACCGGCGCGCGCTCGACAAAAGTGGCAGCCGGTTTGCGTAGCCAACCAAGCTTGCGCAGATGGCGTGAACTTATTTGCGCTCGCGCGCGGACTTATTGACCTGGCGCATGATCTTGCCTGCCTTCGCCGGAGCGAAGCCCCGGCTTCGCGCAGGCAGGTCGGCGAAGCAATTCCGACTTCGCCAAATCATGCGCCAGAATTCGCCATCCTGCTGCCGGCGTCGGACGTCAACAATCGAACGTTCGAATTGCCGGGCGGCGGAACGCCAATGCCGGAGGGATCATGCCGTCGTATGTGCCCAGCGGGCGTCAGATCGCCATCTTGGCTGCCGTTGGCGTGTCATCGCTGGGGTATGCGTCGTACCTGCGCTATGCCGTGGTCGAAAACGTTCCGATCGGGCTCGTCTGCGATACCGGCGAGCCGAGCATGACATGCGTGGCGCGAAGCATCGCGATCGCCTTTGATCAGAACGGCGTTTTCGGTTTTGTCGCAGCGGGTGCGGGGCTGCTGACCTTGATCCGCCCGCAACTGGCGACCTTCGCGATCGGCCTCGGCGCAACCGGATTCGGGCTGGTGCTGCACAATGCGGGGCTCGCGGGTCTAGCCGCCGGACTGCTGGTGCTCAGCCTTGCGCGTCCCGCGCCGCCGCCAGAATGGCCGCCAATCCCACCAGCGCCAGGCCAAACCACAGCGCCTGCCAATTCGAAATCGTCTCATTGACGACAATGTAGATTGCACTCAGCCCCAGAACCGCGGCTGCGATCGTTTCTGCCAACGGCCGGACGCCGCTTCCGCGCGCTCCCGCGAGCCGCACAACACCATAAGCTACAACGACGACACTGAGCGATGCCGTGGGAAAATCGCGATAGCGCGGATCAAACACCAGTCCCAGTGCCGCCTGCATCGCCATGATGGTCGCGACAATCAGCACATAGCCGGTGACGCGTTCCAGCAGGTCGGACGGCCGCTCCACCGTGCGCGCGAGAATGCGTGCGAACGCCGCGGGTGCGCGGCCGCGCGCCAGCGTTGCCGCGGCGACAACCGGGGCCACAAGCGCCAGCGCGCAAAGCGTCAGTGATCGCAAGAGGCCACCCCATCCGAGGCTTTCGACGAATGCACTTTCGACGGCCAGTCCGGCGAGCAAACCCGAAGTTCCCGCAATAACCGCCACTCCAGCCCACATGAAGCGCGAAGAAGCGGCGCCACGACGCTGTTTTTCCACGAAAAACGCCGCGCCAAAGACGGTGCATGCGAGCGCCGCCCCAAGTCCCGCCCAAAGCCGCCAGCCGGGGTGATTGGACACTGGCTGTCCCCATTCGAATTTTGGCCTGCGCGTCGCTCCGTCAAACAAACCCCAATGGCCGCCGACAGTGCCTTCGAAGCGCCGCTTCCATGGCTGGTCGAAAGCCTCGATCACGTTGACGGAGAATTTTTCCGTGCGCGCCCGCGCGATCACATCCTGCAGCACACGCGCCTGGTTGACCGGAGAAGGCAATGCGCCCTCGCGCATGCGGCCGGCGCTCGGCCAACCGACCTCGCCAAGCAATATTTCCCGACCGGGGAAGGCTTGCGCGACCTTGCGATGGATGGATGCGACATGCTCGGCGGCGATTTCCGCCGCGATTGGCATGTCCTCCCAGTACGGCAGAATGTGAATGGTGATGAAGTCGACGGCCTCCGCCAACTGAGGATTGCGCAACCAGAATTCCCATACGTCGGCATAGGTCACCGGGACGGTGACCTGGGATTTGACCGAACGGATGATGCCGGCAAGCGCCGCCACCGACTGCTCGCCGCGCAACAGAACTTCGTTCCCAACCACGACAGCGCGGACGGTTTGCGGGTATCGGGTTGCGAGATCAATCGCCGTGGCAATTTGCGAGCGGTTGAACTCGCGATCCCGACCAATCCAGATTCCCAGCAGCACCTTGAGCCCGTGGCGCTGCGCGGCCGGAACGATCTGGTCGAGGCCGAGATGAACCGAATATATCCGCACACAATTCGTCAGCGGCGCCAGGCGGCGCAGGTCGTCATCGATTTGGGCGGCATCGATATGCGTCGATAAATCCAGGGGCGTCTGGCCGTCCCGGAACGGCGCGTAGGATAGGCAGCCGAGCTTCTCGCCGCCCGCCAAGGGCGCCGCCGGCATTGCAACGGGCCGACCGAGCCACCACCAGCCGGCGACGATCGCCGCCAGCGACAACACGAATAGCCCTGCCCGGAGTGCCATTGAATTACCGAGGATTTGAGCCGGCCGAACGCAATGCCGGGGCTTAAGGCTAGCGGGCAATCCTGCCAAGCGATCATTGCACCTTGGCGGCGAAGCCATTGGCCGTCGACGATTTGGCGCCTTAAGCACATCCCCGAGTGCTGCTGGACAAAGTCGGCGGCATCCGCCATGCCAGCCCTTGCGCGGCGGTTGCGTTTGGCTCAGGGCGCCTCAATGCGGACCAGTTCGAGTGCTTGCTGATCGCCGCGACACGGTAAACA
>JBGPOB010000078.1:0-12954 GCA_041487815.1 Xanthobacteraceae bacterium
CGTCCCCGCGAAAGCGGGGACCCAAACCCGATATTTCCGTCATTCTACCGCCGGGTTCCCGCTTTCGCGGGAATGAGCGGGCCGTCAGAAAAATTCACGGCGTACCGGACATGCGCTCGTCGAACAGAATTCGCAGTTCTCACTTGCCCTTCGCCGCGGCCATCGCGCGCCAGACCTTTTCCGGGGTGGCGGGCATCTGCACATAGGGCGCGCCGATCCGCGCCATGGCGTCATTGACGGCATTCATTACCGACGACAGCGCGCCGACCGTACCCGATTCGCCGGCCCCCTTGACGCCGAGCGGATTGGTCTTGGTCGGCACCTCGTTCTCGCCCAGCTCGAACGCGCAGAAGTCGTCGGCGCGCGGCATGGCGTAATCCATGAACGAACCCGAGAGAAGCTGGCCCGACGCATCATAGACGATGTTCTCGAACAACGCCTGGCCGACGCCCTGGGCGATGCCGCCGTGCAACTGACCCTCGACGAGGAGCGGGTTGATCATGTGGCCGACGTCGTCAACCGCGGTGTAGCGCACGAGTTCCACGACGCCGGTGGCCTCATCGATTTCCACCTCGCTGACGTGGCACCCGTTGGGAAAGGTGCGATGGCCGCCGTCGAACGTGCCGTTTTCCATCAGCCCCGGCTCCATGCCTTTCGGAATTTTCGCGGGTGCAAAGGCGTCGCGCGCGACCTGGGTGATGTCGATCGACTTGTCGGTGCCGGCGACGGTGAACTTGCCGTCGTTGAACACGATGTCGTGCTCGCCGGCTTCCATCAGATGCGCGGCGATCTTCTTGCCTTTTTCCTCGATCTTCTTGGCGGCGGTGAACAACGCGGTGCCGCCCGCCACGGCCGAACGCGAGCCGAAGGTGCCGGTGCCGATCGCGATCTGGTCGGTGTCGCCCCATTTGAACGCGATGCGCTTGGGATCGACGCCGAGCTTGTCCGCCACGATTTGGCGGAATGCGGTCTGATGGCCCTGGCCGTGGTCGTGCGAACCGACCAGCACGGTGACGCTGCCGGTTGGATCGAAGCGAATCTCGGCGTGCTCGATCAGCCCGACGTTGGACGATTCCACCGTGTTGGAAATGCCGACGCCGCGGAACTTGCCGTTCCGGCGCGATTCCCGCGCGCGCGCGGCAAAGCCGTTGTAGTCGGCTTTGGCCAGCGCATCCTCGAGATTCTTCGGAAAATCGCCGCAGTCATAGGTGTAGATCAGCGCGGTCTTGTAGGGCATCGCGCTGGCGGGAACGGTATTGCGCCGGCGCAGCTCGGCAGGATCGATACCGAGTTCACGCGCGGCCTTGTCGACCATGGTTTCGACCACGTAGGCGGCTTCGGGCCGGCCGGCGCCGCGATAGGGGCCCATCAGCATGGTGTTGGTCAGCACGGTCGTCACATCGACGTGGGCCGCCGGCAAAACATAGGTGCCGGCGAGGACGCCGATGTTGATCGTGGGCGGGCCGGCGACGCGATCGGAATGATAATAGGCGCCGATGTTGGCCCAGGTCTTGACCCGCAGAGCCAGAAACTTGTGATCCTTATCGAGCGCGAGTTCCGCCTCGGTGACGTTGTCGCGGCACTGCTCGTCGGTGAGCAGGCCCTCGCTGCGTTCGGAAATCCACTTCACCGGCCGTCCGAGCGCACGCGCGGCGGCGACGCAGAGAATGTATTCGCTGTAGAGCGCGCCCTTCATACCGAAACCGCCGCCGACGTTTTCCGAAATGATGCGCACCTTGTTTTCCGGCACTTTCAACACTTCCGTCGCCAGCGAGCGGCGGATGAGATGCGGCGCCTGCACCGTGCAGCGCAGCGTGATGCGGTCGTCGCGCGCATCGTAATCGGCGAGGCAGCCGCGCGGCTCCATCGAATTGGTGGTGATGCGGTTGATCACCATGCGATGGCGCGTGACGTGCGCGGCCCTGGCGACGGCGGCGTCGACCGCGGCCTTGTCGCCGGCCTGATAGGCGAAGCACTGGTTGCCGGGATAGTCGTCCCACAATTTCGGCGCTCCCGGCTTGATGGCGTCGTCGATCGACACCACGACTGGCAGCATCTCATAGTCGACGGCGATGGCTTCCGCCGCGTCCTTGGCCTGTTCGACCGTATCGGCAACGACAAACGCGACGAGATCGCCGATGTAGCGCACGCGCTCGCGCGCCAGTATGGGCTGCGAAGCGGCCGGCGCCGGCGAGCCGTCGCGCTTCTTGCGCGGCACTTGCGGCCTTTGCAGCCCGAGCGACGCGATGGTTTCGTCGCGGCCGGTGAGCACGAGGTGCACGCCGGGCATGGTCTTGGCTTGCGCAATGTCGATCGACTTGATGCGGGCATGGCCATGCGGCGAGCGCAGCACGTAGCCGCGCAACTGCCCCGGAAGCGTCACGTCGTCGACGTAGCGGCCCTTGCCCTGCAGCAGATAGGGGTCTTCCTCGCGCGGGACCGATTGTCCGATGCCGTACTCACCCATGGTTCATTTCCTTGTACTTTTTTCTCTCAGAGCGAGAGCACCCCCTTGGTAAGGGAGTGCTCTATCCAATCCGATCCTAGATTCCGAATATGTCAGGGCAACCCACGCTCACGGCAACGGGATTGGCCCCATGTCCTTGGGCACAGCATAGCCCTTCTTCACCGCGGGCCGGTTGGCGATCGTCACATACCAGCGTTTCACGTTGGGGTACTTGTTCATGTCGATCTGCTGCCATTCAAAGCGCGAGATCCACGGCCAGATCGCGATGTCGGCAATCGAATAGGCGTCGGCGACGAAGTCGCGGCCGCTAAGCCGCCGGTCGAGCACGCCGTAGAGCCGGTGCGCTTCCTTGCTGTAGCGCTGCTCGGCGTAGGGCGCCTTGCCGGGATTGTATTTCACGAAATGATGGACCTGGCCGAGCATCGGGCCGATGCCGCCCATCTGCCACATCAGCCATTCGATCACGCGGTAGCGCGGCTCGCCCTCTTTCGGCATCAGCTTGCCGGTCTTGTCGGCGAGATAGATCATCAGCGCGCCGGATTCCATCAGGCTGATGCCGGTATCGCGGTCGACGATCGCGGGAATGCGGTTGTTGGGGCTGATCTTGAGGAACTCCGGCTTGAACTGCTCGTCCTTGCCGATATCGACCGCATGCACCGTGTAGGGCAGGCCGATCTCCTCCAGCATGATCGAGGCTTTGCGGCCGTTGGGGGTGGTCCAGGTGTAGAGGTCGATCATTGAGCGTTCCCGTTGTTCTAACTTCCGCGATAGGTCGAATAGCTCCACGGCGTCATCACCAGCGGCACGTGATATTGCCCTTCCGGCTCCGCGATTGAAAAGCGGACCGGCACTACGCCGAGGAATGGCGGGTCTGCGGCGGCGACGCCCGCGCGCGCGAAATAGTCGCCCGCCGCGAACTGCAACTCATAGGTTCCGATCCGCAGCGGCACGCCGGCGATCAGCGGCTCGTCGGTGCGGCCTTCCGCATTGGTCCTGGCCTGCGTCAGCAATCCGCGCGCGCTCGTGCCCAGTTCATAAAGGGTGACGCCGACGCCGGCCGCCGGGCGGCCGTGATAGGTATCGAGCACATGCGTTGAAAGCCGCCCGGTGGTCTTGGGCGCACCCGGGCCATCGATCGCCTCGACGAGGCGAAGTCGCGCGATCAGCCCGATTTCGCGGAGGGCGGCCGCAAGCTCGGCGTCGGCGTCGTTGTTCAACCGCGCCTCGAACTGGTGCAAGATTGAATCACGGGTGTGCCGGCGCACGCAGATGACGAATGGAAACCCGAATTTCTTGCCATAGGCGGCATTGAGATTTTCGAAACGTGCGAATTCTTCAGCGCTCATCCGGTCGAGACCGAGGCTGCCCTGTTCGGATTTCGATGCGGCGGTCAACGCGCCGGCGCGGGCGACTTTGCCGCCGAGTTCCGGATGGCCGCGCACCAGCGCCAGTTGGCTCACGTGCCCCGCGGCGTTGACGGCGTCCGCCATGGCTTGATAGAGCGTCGCCACGGTCGCGAACGGGCGTTTTTCGCAGGCCGCCTCCGCCACCCATGGCGCCTGCTCGAACACGGCGCCAAGGTGCCCGAGAAACTCCTGGCGGCTGGAACCGTTGATGCGATCGAGGGGGATGGCGCTGGCCGGGGTCATGCGGGTGCGTCGAAAATAACAAGCATTGGCACAAGGTTGCGCGCGATATTTCAGGTCGATGCTGATGCGTCGATCCGCCCGGAATCCGGCGGCTCGGAAGGGCTCTTGCGCCTAACACCTAGGCCATAATGGCGGCCGAGGCCAGCCTTTGCAGCCACGCCCGGCTGCCGGCTTGCCGCCGCGCGGGTTGGCTGCAAAAACCTGTGCAGATGCGCCGTGGGCAACCCGCGAATCGGGTAATCGTGTGAGCATTGCACGCGCCCCTTGTGTGGCGCACCGCCCCAGTCGCTTTGCGTCGCGTGGAAATTTGTGGCGTCGTCTGCGTCCGCCCAGACCCGACGAGCTTTCGGACCATCGCCATGGCCGACACGATTCCGCGCACGATGTCCGCCGCGACCATGAGCAAATGGTACCTGCTTGCCGAAGAGCGCAGCCGCCATTTCGACGAATTGCACCGCACCGGCCGCTGGCGCCGCTACTACACGCAGGAGCAATTCGCCGCCCACATCGACGAGGCCGCGAAAACCGTACGCATGTGGCAGCAGATGATGGAATTCGCGCGCGCGGTCGCCGCACCGGGCGCGCCGGAAGTCGCGGATGCCGCCGACCGGCCACCGACGGCTAACTTGAACTGATCGCGCCGCGCTCGATGAGCACGCGCCGGTGCGGCAGCGAGGCGGCAAAGTCCTCGTCGTGCGTCACGAAAATGATGCCATAGCCGGCGGTGCATAGCCGCGCCAGCGCGCGCACGAAATTTTCGCGGGTCGCGCGATCCTGACCGATCGTCGGTTCGTCCAGCATGATCCAGGGATGCGCGCCCGCAAGCGGCCATAGCCAGCTCACGCGCTTGCGAGCGGCGAGCGGCAACTCATAAAGATGCTGGTCGAGCGACGCGAGGCCGAATATTCGCGCCAGGGATGTCAGACGGGCCTCGCTGAGCGCGGGCGCAGCGGCTTCGCCGCCGAGCGCGCCGCGCCGCCGTACCATGTCCTCGCGCAGCGTCGCGCCGCACCATTGCTGGTCCGGATTTTGCGTCGCAAGCGCCAGCGCGCGGTTGCCGGCGCGCCAGGGCGCATAGGGCCGGCCGCCGAGCCGGATCTCGCCCGCTTGCGGCGTCAAGGCGCCGACCAGGATTTTCAGCAAGGTCGTCTTGCCGGCGCCGTTGACGCCGGCCAGCCGGTGCGCCTGGCCCGGCAGCAGGCTGAGCGCGGCATCGCGAAAGATCGGCTTGCCGACGCGGTAACTGAAATTGAGGCCGCGGATCAGGATTTCGGTCGCCTGCTGCGGCACGATGACGGCGCCGAGCGCCTGCCAGTCGATGGCAAAGGCGGGATGATCGGCCGAGCGTACGCTGTACTGCCAGCCGACCGGCTGCGCGCGGTTGTCGATCAGCGCGGCATTGAACGCGCCGCTCTCGATATAGGCGAGCGCGGCGGCGCGGTTGTCGACATCGAGCTGTTCGAGCGCGGTATCGACCGCGATCGTGTCGTAGGCCGAGAGCGAAAAACAATGCAGCGCCAGCAGCACCTGTTCGCCGCCGGACAGGCTCTGCGGCTTGCGCGCCTGCAGATCGGGGAGTTCGAGCCGGGCGAATGTCGGCCGCAGCCGCGTTGGTCGCGCGCGGTAGAGCAGAATCTCGTCGGCCACGCTCGATGTCAGTCCAGATAGCGCCGCCTCGGCATAGGGTCCGACAAAGAACGACTTTCCGCCGATGACGCCGCTGCGCAACAGCGACAGCAGCGCCGCGCTGCGCCCGGAAAAATTCGGCCCGGAAAAATATTCACGGTGCGCCATACCAGCCCGCCAATGGCGCCATGAAGCCGACTGCGAGCGCGACGGCCAGCCAAGACAGGTCGCGAAAGCTCACCCGTTCATCGCCCGCCGCGATGGCCGGGCGCAACAGCCCGAGCGTGTCCTCGACCGGCCATTTGTCGCGCAGCCGACCGGTGACGGCCGTGATCGTAGTCAGCCAGATTGACTGCAGGAGGATCCAGCCGTTGCGGAAGTTCCGCAACGACAACCCGCGCGTGACGATGCCCGACGCGATCAGCGCGGTGTAAGACCGATCGACCGCGTGACGCAGCGTCTCGATCAGCGACAACGTCAGCACCAGGAGCCGCTTGACCGCGAACGGCGCGCGCAGGCCGCGGATGACGGCGAGCGGGGTTTCCTTGTCAAAGCACAGCGTTGCCAGTTGCAGGACGAGAACGATCACGAACAGCCGTGCGCACACGGTCGTGACATAGGCGAGCGCCGCGGCGCGCGTGCCCGGTACCTGCGCGGCTATTTCGTCCGGCGCGCGGCCGACGAATGCGACCCAAACCAGCAGCATGAAGACCGCGAGCGGCAACATAATAAGACCCGCGCGCCGCGCCGCGATGCGCCAGTGCGGCCCGACTTCGACCAGCGCAAATGCCGCCGCCGCAGCGTACAGGATGGCAAGGCCACGCGGGCCCGCGATCATGGCGGAGACAACCATCACGATGGCGAAGGCGGCGGCGCCGTTCGGCGTCATGGCCGCGCCGGCGCGCCGCGCACCATGGCGATGAAGTCGGAGGGCGTCGCGCGATAGAGCAGGGCTGCGACCAGAACCTGCAATGTCTTGTCGATGGGATCGATAATCAGCCCGGATGCGAGCGTTGCATTCCAGAGGCCTTGCCCGGCCTTGAGGAACATCCCGACCACGAACGCCGATCCCGATCCGGTGACGCCGCCGAACAGATAGGCGACGACCGGCGCGGAGACGATCGCCGCAATCACGCCGGTGACAATGCCCGCGGCGAACACCCATCCAACAAAGCGGCCGGCATGCATCGGCCGTGCGCGAAACGCCTGCGCGCCGCGGGTTGTGAGCAGCGCCGAAACCAGCGCAATCACGACATCGGTGCCGACAAACCACGGCAGAAAGGGATTGACCAGGATGCCGGTGACGATGGTCGCGGTGACGGCCGCCGTCAGCGCGCAGAGGAATGCGGTGGTGCGGTCATTCAGTACCAGCAGCGCGCACAGGATCGTACCGATCGAATCAAAGTAGATTGGCAGCTTGATGAAGTAGACAATCGTGCCGACGGAGAAGTTGAGCGCGGCGCAGAGCGCGATGGCAATCAGCCGCGGCGTTGTGAACATCGGGTTCCGTCCCCCCGGAGCTTCATAGACCAGTGTCCCGATTCCGAAGTTCGGACATTCTCGCGGCACGCGCTCGTACGAACTTCGGAATCAAAGGGACACTGGCAACTTTATAATTCTGGTGTGGTTTTGGATTTGAAGTTCCTATTCACCGTAGCCGCGCGATAGTAGGAACTTCAAATCCACCACACCAGTCGGCAACGAGAGAAAATCGCCGCCATGGATTTAGCTGTGTTTCTCGCGGTGCTCGCGGCCGCTTGCTGCCATGCGGGATGGAATGCGCTGGCCAAGGGCCGCGGCGACCCGTTCCTGACGACGACCGCCGTCTCGGTTGGCGCCGGCATTGTCGCACTTCCGGTCTTGCTGGCCGTCGGGCTGCCGGATGCGGCGGCGTGGCCTTGGATAATCGCGTCGCTCGTGACGCATTTTTTCTATTTCGCGGGCTTGATCGAAGCCTATCGTCACGGCGACCTGGGTCAGGTCTATCCGATCGCGCGCGGCAGCGCGCCCTTGCTGACCGCTGTCGTTAGCACCGTGGTCGTCGGCGAAGATTTGACCACCATGGCCTGGATCGGGCTGATCTTGCTTGTCGCGGGCGTATTCCTGCTGGCGCTGCGCGGTGGCCGCGACCTTGCGCGCTTCAATGCGCGCGGCGTCGCCTATGCGCTCGCAACCGGCCTGACCATTTGTGCCTATACGGTGGCTGACGGCGTCGGCGCGCGCACCTCGGGCGCCCCCGTCGCCTATGCCGCGGCGTTGTTCGTCGGCTGCGGGCTGGTCATGGTCGCCTATGCGCTGGCGCGCCGCGGCTTCGCGGTCGCCGGCGGCGTGGCGCCGCTCTGGCGCGTCGGCATTCTTGGCGGCGCGATGCAATTTGCGTCCTACGGCATCGCCATTTGGGCGATGACGATCGCGCCGCTGGCGCTGGTGGCGGCATTGCGGGAGACGAGCGTCCTGTTCGGGGCGTTGATCGGTATCGTCTGGCTGAAGGAGCCGATCTACCCGCTGCGGATCGCGGCCGGCGCTACGGTGGTGGCGGGGCTGATCTTGCTGCGGCTGGGGTGATCGTTGGGTTCAGGGCGACGATAGGATTGCCGCCAGCCCGGTTGCCTTTAGGCGGTCGAGGTCCTCGGGCCGATCGAGGTCCCAAAGCCGCGCCGGTTCGCGCCACGACAGCCCAAGTCGAACGAGCCGCCGCCGCGTTTCGGCCATCACCGTCGGGGCGCTCCACGTCATGCCGGTGAAAATTCCTGCGTGCGGCTCCTTCATGCCGATCATGGCATAGCCGCCGTCTTCGACCGGGATGACGACGACATCGATGCCGTCACGCAGGGCGCCGGCCGCCGCGCGCAGGTGATCGGGCGTGAGCGCGGGGCAATCGGTGCCGGTGACGAGCACCGGGCCACGCGTCGCCGCAACCGCCGCCAGCATGCGCGCGCCGAGGTCGCCCTCCGGCTGGCGTGCCAAGGTCGTGCGCTCCGAAAGCTTGCGAAACAGCGGATGCTTTTCGTCGGGCGTGACCCACAGCGTCACCGGTCCAATCGCCGCCGCGGTTTCGACCGCGCGCTCGATCAACCGCGCCTGCAGCGCCGCCGCGCCTTCGGCGCCGAGCGCCGGAATGAGGCGGGTTTTGGCGAAGCCCGGGATCGGGGCCTTCGCCAGCACCGCAACGGCGACGTCAGTTCTGGCGCGGGACATAGCCATAGCGCCGCGCAAGCCGGTCGGGCGCGGCGCCAAAGTAAAGCGCGATGCGCAAACGCCACATCAGGAGAATTGTACGGAAAAATCCATTGTCGTCCCAGCGCGTGCCGGAAGTCACCACGCGCGCGCGCAGGCAGTGCGGCCGCGTCAGGCGCTTGAGCCTGGTGGACAGGACGATGTCTTCCATCAAGGCAATATCGGGATAACCGCCGATCATGGCAAAGGCGTCGCGCGCAACGAAGATCGCCTGGTCGCCGGTGGCGATGCCGGTCAAGCGCGAACGCAGGTTCATCAGCGCAGCGACCAAGGGCAGCAGCGGGTGGCGTCCTGCAATCCGCACATCGAACCGCCCCCAGGCGCGGCGCGTGGCGTCGAGCCCGGCCAGCACTTGCCGGTCGGCGTCGGGCGGCAATCGCGTATCGGCATGCAGAAACAGCAGGACGTCGCCGCGTGCCGCCGCGGCGCCCGCGTTCATCTGCGCGCCGCGTCCGCGCGGGGCCGTCACGACGCGGTCGCACAGCGGGTGCGCCAGAGCCAGCGTGGCGTCGCCGCTGCCGCCGTCGGCCACGATGATCTCGGCCCCGCGTTCGCGCAGTGCCTTGAGAGCGGTGAGCGCGTCGGCAATGCCGGCGGCCTCGTCAAGCGTTGGAATAATGATCGAGAGGCGCGGCATGCGTTGTTGTCAGGCCACGGACGTGGTTGCCGGCATTGGTGCCTGTGCCAGCGCGTAGCCTCGTCCGGACGGGATACGACCGAAATAGCACCGGTGCGCGGCGGACTCTCCCGGCCAGCGCATGCTGTGCTCCGCCGTGACCGGCGCGTCGCGCATTTCGGCCTTCATTTCGCGCGCGTTCCGCATTATTCCGCCGCCTCCCTGAGCGCGCCGCCGCAGCTTGAACCTTGTCCGGCGGTGCAACCGTAACAATGACCCGCGACCCGGATCGGCGTGCCGGCGATGTCGTCTTCCACGAGGTCCGACAGGTGCCGGCGTTCGCCGAGCGGGAGATCGAGCATCTGGTTGAAGTCGCAATCGTAGAGGTAGCCGCGCCAGTCGACCGAGACGAGGTTCCGGCACATGACGTTGTCGAGGTTGTCGGGACGGTGCGCGGCTTGCAGCAGCGCGAGGTAATCGTCGAACGCGCGCTTTGCCAGCAGGACGGCGCCAAATCTCTGGATCGGCATGTTGGCCAGCGTGTAGAGGCGCGTGAAGGTGACGCCGTGGCGTTCGCCGAGAACGCGGCGATACGCGCTTTCGAGTTCGACCTGTCCGGGCGGCAGCGACGGTCCTTGCGGGTTGTAGACGAGGTTGAGCGTGAGGCCGGAGCCTTCAACGCCGTAGCCGAGCGCGTTGAGCTTGCGCAAGCCGCGGATCGAGCCGTCGAACACGCCCTTGCCGCGCTGGCGATCGACGTTGTCTTCAAGGTAGCACGGCATCGAGGCGACGATCTCGACCTGCTGGCCGGCGAGAAAATCGGCCAGTTCCTCCTGACCTTCGACTTCAAGAATCGTCAGGTTGCAGCGATCCATCACATGCGCGCCCATCGCGCGCGCCGCGCCTACCAGCCGGCGAAAATGCGGATTGAGCTCGGGCGCCCCGCCGGTGATGTCGAGCGTTCCGATCCGGCGCCGGTCGAGCACCGCTAGCACGAGATCGACGATTTCCGCGCCCATCTCCTCGCTACGGCTCGGTCCGGCATCGACGTGACAATGCACGCAGGACTGATTGCAGCGATAGCCGACGTTGACTTGCAACGTTTCCAGACGGCGGCGGCGCAGGGATGGAAACGCGATCTTTTCGAGCAGCGGCCAGGTATCGCGCATGATGTTCCAAGGTCTGTGCCGGGACACTTTTCAGTCGCCAGCAAAACTACATAGCAGATTCCCGGCGTCGGTCCGCGCGTCTACGCCGCCGGACAATTCATTGTGACTAGTCGGGCGCTCCGTCGCGCCTTCGATCCAAAAAGGCGGCAGCTTTTTGTAGATCGCTTCTTCGCCTAGCGCAGGCGTGCCGCGGCTGCCGACACGGTATCGACATCGATGCGGCCGACGCCGGGCAGCTTCAACGCCGGATGGCGGATATCGAGACCGGCGGTCAGCGTGAACAGGTTGAATTCAAAACCCTCGACCCAGCCGGCTTTGATGCCGATGAGCCCGAACAGCTCGATCTCGAATCCGGTGCGGCTCGCGGTCCACCCGGCGATCGAGCCGTCGGCGCGAAAATCCTTGCCGATAGCCGTCGGCGGCAGCGCCACCGCGAGCTCGGGCACGGCGCGCAGGATCGTGGCGACAAAAGTATTGCTGTTGGGCCCGGGCCAGAGCCGGTAGCCGTCGTCATTGGCGTAAGGATAGTCGCGGATTGCAGCGACAATTTTGGGGATCGCCCGCGCCGCCGCGGACCCGCGCAGGTCGCCGATGATCTCGGGCTTGTTGCTGAACCAATGGGAGTCGGGCGCAAAGCTGTTGACGTGCAGCGGCTGGCCGAAGCCGGTGACGTCGTAGCGGGTGTAGGGGCCGTTCTCCGGCTTGACTACGATCCAGGTGTGGACCGCGAAAATACTGCGCCAGCGGCCGTTGCGCGCGGAGAACACGATGACACGCGCCTGCGGGTCGCTGGCCGCGGGCGGCAGCAGGCGCGCGCTCGACCAATTGGCGCTGCGGAAGCTCGCCGGATGATCCTCCATCGCATAGCGGGCGGCGCTCGCGGCGACGGGGAGCGCAAAGAACACGAGCAAGATCAGGTCGGCGATGCGGCGCCAGCGCGGCCGCCGGACCCACCACGAGCCGGACGCGGGCCGATCAACGTTTGGAGTCATGGATCGTCATTGGGCGTGGTTTCCGCCGCAAATGTGGCGTGCGCGATTGCCCTGCGCAAGGTCGGCGCCAGGTCGCGACGTTATAATCGGGCCGCGCCGGGCTACTTCGTTGAAGCTAATTCACCCGGTTGCCACTGACCGCAAGCTGGCTGTAGCGGGCGGCGCCGTCCTTGGTGAGGTCGCCGGTTACGGGCTGCAAATGCTCCATGCCGAGGATGGCGCCGCGCGTCGCGCCGCTGATCAGGTTGTTGGCGATCAGCGCCGCGCCGGCGCCGGTGACGACCGAGACGCCGACGCCGATCTCGGCCTTGCGCACGACGTTGCCGGTGACGGTGACGTCGCGCAGGAAGCGGCCCCATCCGGCGATGATGCCGGCGCGGGCGGCGTTCTCGACGACATTACCGGTGACCGCCGTGTCGGCCTCGACGTAGATGCCGACGCCATGATCCTCATTGGCGATACGCGCCGCCGGACGCGGCCCGAGATTGCGGAAAATGTTGCCCTGCACCACCGCGAGCCGGCCGCCCTCATTGTAATTGGTCACCGAGAGGCCGTTTCCGGCCCCGTCGACGGAATTGTTGGCGACGATCGCGCCTTCGAAACCAAACTCGCAATAAAGCGCGACCTCGCCGATATTGGCGCAGACGTTTTCGACAATGCGGATGTTGGACGCGGCATTGCCGCGCACCGCCGAAAAGACGCAGTCGCGGATGCGGTTGCCGCGGACGGTGACGCCGCCGGCGCGGAATGCGTTGATGCCGTTGCCGTTCTGGCCGCTTCCGCCGTCGCGCGCGTCGATTTCCTCGATCGTGTTGTCGGCGACGACGGTTCCATCCTCGCCCGGGTTGCGGCGCCAGACCTGGATGCCGTTGTTGCCGGCACGGCGGATATGATTGCGCGCGATGACGAGACCGCGGGCATCGATGGAGAAGATCGCTGCATCGGCGGATCCGAGAAACGTGCAGCCGGTGACTTCGCCGCCGACGCGGTCGAGCATCAGACCGAAACAGGCGGCGCCGATGAATTCGCAGTCGCCGATGCGGACATGCTCGCCGCTGCCCAGCGTGACGAGACCGAAATTCTTGGGCAGCGTCTGCCCGCCGCCGTCAAACGTCAGTCCGCGCAGATGCACGTGATCGGCGCGCGTGGCGATCACGATCGGCTTGCCGCGGCTGGCGACGAGGCGGGTGGCGCCGGC
>JBGPOB010000079.1:0-12946 GCA_041487815.1 Xanthobacteraceae bacterium
AGGTGGAATGCGCAGCGCTCATGAACTTTTCGAAGGCTTGCCGTGCCTGCTCGAAGCTTTGCTCCGCCATCGAGCGCATTTCTGGCGGAATTTCAAATGGCGCGCCGGGACCTTTTGTCATTGCAATCCTCCCGCATGCTGGCACTGACCGGCGAGCCCATTCGCGGCCTCGCCGGCGGACGCCATCATTTCACCGCTGCCTGATCACCGCAAATGATAGATTGGTGTCGGCGGCGTGATTGCGCGATCATGCGCCGGTTTTGCGCGCCGTATTAAGGTTATCCGCGTGCGCGCCAGGTGCCTACGGCACGCTGCATGGACGCCGTGGGACGCTGGTTCTATTAAGGTCAGTTGCGCTTGTGCGCGTAGGCATCCGGCCGCGCGCCAGCGCGGTCGGTGCCTGGTTTTGCGTGTCCATGCGTCTAGTCTCTCCGCTCGCCTATATGCGCGATCCCCGGCTGGCGGCGGTTGCCATCAGCGCCGCGCCGGCGTGGCTGTGGAGTACGGACGGCACGCGGGTCCTGTGGGCCAATGCCGCCGGCTTGACCGCGTTTGGCGCAACCACGCTGGCCGAGCTGACGGAATGGCAATTCGCGCCCAATGAGCCGGCCGCGGTCGAGGTGATCCGGCTTGCGGCAACGCTTGATCCGGGCGGCGCCGCGCGGCATGAACGTCTGAACGGGTTTGGCGACGGACTCGCGGGCATGTCGATGTGCGCGTGTTCGCGGATATCGCTCGCCGACGCAACGCCGGCGATTTTGATCACCGCCACTTTGCAGTTGCGGCGCCTGATTGCACTGACGGAGCGGATCAGCCGCCTGTTCGATGGCTGTGAGGACGCCATCGCGGCCTTCGCGGCCGACGGCACGCTGCTCTATGCCAATACGGCCGGCACGATACGGCTGAACGGCGCCCGCAGCGTCGGCGCGCTGGGCGCCGGAGCGCTTGCCGAACGTGCGCTGGGATCGGGATCGTCAACGGGCGAGACGTTCGCCGGCGAGGCGGAAGTGTTGCGCCTGGGCACGACACCCGATGTCGTCCTGCTGGCGCGGTTTGGGTCGCTCGCAACTCCCGAGCGCGCGGACGAGGTGGAGGCGGCGCCGTCGGGTATCGTTTCCGCTGCGGTATCTGCGGCTGTGTCGCCCGATGGTGCGGTGCGTTCGCCCGCTCCGGATTCGCCGGCGCCCCGCGAGCCGCTGCCGCAGCGGCGCCATCCGCTGCGTTTCGTCTGGCAGATGGACGCGGACGGCCGCTTCAGCATCGACTCGGAGGAGTTCATCGAACTCGTCGGAGTTGAAACCGCGCAACTGCTTGGGCGCGGCTTCGACGAAATCAACGACGCGCTCCACCTCGATCCCCTTCGCCTGGTCGCGCGCGCGGTTGCGACGCGCGACACCTGGAGCGGGATTACACTGGCCTGGCCGGTCGGCGGTGACGCTGAACCGCTCAAGGTCGAATTGTCCGGGTTGCCGGTTTACGATCGCGACCGCCAGTATGGCGGCTATCGCGGCTTCGGCGTCTGCCGCAATGTCGAACAGCTCGCCGCGCTGGCGCGCTTGCGACGCGCGCCGTCGAATTTGGCGGGCGATGCGGCATCCGCGCCGCGCCGCGCGACCGAGCCCGCGCCATTTAGCTGGCCGCGGGACGCCTATATCACGGTCGCGCCGGCCGCTCGCAACGTCGTGCCGTTCCGCACGCCGGCGCCGGTGGCAGACGCGAAAGTTCCGGAGCTGAGCCCGGGCGAACGCACCGCCTTCGGCGAGATTGCGCGGCGGCTCTCCGCCCGGCTCAAGGGCGACGAACAGCTTACTGCCGCGGCTCCAGGCGGCGCGGCCACGCCCGCTGTTGCGGTGCTGCGAACCGCTCCCGGGGCCGGTATCGACGGCCGCAGGACCGATACGGCCGGCGGCGGCATCGAGGCCGATACCGGCGCCCCGCCGGCATGGCTGGCACCGGACGCCGATGCGCGCCAGCTTCTCGACCGGCTTCCGGTCGGCGTCCTGATCTATCAGCTGGATACGCTCGTGTACGCAAACCAGGCCTTCCTCGGTTGCGTCGGTTGCGCCGATCTGGCAGCGCTGGCCGAGCGCGGGGGACTCGACAGCCTGTTCGTGGAGCTCGCGCCGGAATTACCCGACGACCGTGGTGGGCGCGTGCTGACGATCAGGACGGGGGCGACCGACGCCATCCGCGTCGCGGGCCGGATGTTCGCGGTGCCGTGGGGCGACACGACTGCCGATGTCGTGATGCTGGGCGGTCCGGCGGATCGGCACGCGCAGAATACCGCCGGCGCGGCGCCGGCCGAGCGCGCGCCGGGGCGCGCCGCGGCGCGCCGCGTGGCAGCCGACGCCGCTGATAAGGACGGCGCAGTCCGCCGCGCCGAAGCGACGGCGGCGGAACGCGCGAACCTGCTGGCCATGATCAGCCACGAGGTCCGTACCCCATTAACGACCATTGTCGGATTCGCCGAGACCATGCTCGACGAACGCTTCGGGCCGATTGGAAACGAGCGCTACCGGAAATATCTCAACGATATCCGCGCCGCCGGCGCCAATATTCTTGGGCTGTTCGACAACGTCGTCAGCCTGTCCAGCGTTGCGATCGGCAAGGACAAGGCAGCCGCATCCGCCGACATCAACGCGACCGCGCAAGAGTGCGTCGCCCGAATGCAGCCCGATGCCAGCCGCGCGCGCGTGCTGATCCGCAGTGCGCTCGGCGGCCCGTTGCCGCCGGCTGCCGCCGCGCCGGACGCGGCACGCCAGATCGTTCACATCCTGCTCGCGAATTCGATCAAATTTGCCGGCGCCGGCGGTCAGGTCATCGTTGCGACCTCTTCGAGCCCAGGCAAGATAATTCTGCGCTTGCGCGACACTGGAACCGGCCTGAGCGCGCGTGAACTTGCCGCTGCGCTGCAGGCACCCGACGCCACGGCGCAGGCCGCACAGCCGGCCAGTGGCGGCCTGAGTTTTGCGGTTGCACGCGCGCTCGCCGAAGCCAACGGTGCGGCGATCGCGATTTCCAGCAAGCCGGGCGAAGGAACGCTCGTCGAAGTCGCATTCACCGCACTGCCTGGGCGTGCAGACTGACCTGCCCGCATTGCGCGCTTCATGGTTGTTTGATTCGCGACACGGCGCACAATGTCGGTTAAGCTTCGACTCATATAGCCGTGCTCGCTGCAACTCGCGGAGGCGTGCATGCGAAACCCGAGCAGCAATTTGGTGCGTGCCATTATCGGTGCGATCGTGGGCGCTGTCGCGTTGGGGGCGTCCGCCATCACGCCGGCGCGCGCGGCCGAGGATGTCGATTTGCTGCTGGTGCTGGCCGCCGACGTTTCGCGCAGCGTCGATGCCACCAAGTTCCAGCTGCAGCGCGACGGCTATGCCGCGGCGATCACCGATCCGCGCGTCCTCGACGCCATCCGGTCGGGGACCCACCAGCGCATCGCGGTGGCATTCGTCGAATGGTCTGGATTCAGCTCACAGAAGCTGATCATCGACTGGAGCATCGTCCGTGACGTCACGTCGGCGCAGAATTTTGCGGCGCAGATTGTCGAAGCGCAACGCCCGTTCGCCGACCGCACCTCGATCAGTGCCGGCATCGAATTCGCAATGACACAGCTTGAGCGCGCGCCCTATCGATGCGAACGCCATACCATCGACGTCTCCGGCGACGGCACCAACAATTCAGGGCCCGACCTGCGCAACACGCGCGACGCGGCCGTTGCCAAGGGCGTTACGATCAATGGCCTTGTCATCCTCAGCGAAACACCACTCGCCTGGAACGCCGACCACACCAATCCACTGGGCGGACTCGAAAATTACTATCGCGACAATGTCATCGGCGGCGTCGGCGCGTTTGTCATGGTGGCCAAGAATTTTGAATCGTTCGGTAACGCCATTATCGGCAAGCTGATCGCAGAGATCGCCGCGGCGCCTGTACAAGGCAAGGTCGCCAGTCGGTAATCTACAGCCGTAGTCCTGCCCTGATCGCGCACCTGATGTGACAAGCGTGAAGACGTCGAAGATTGAATGATTCGCCGCTCGCCCGCCTTGCAATGACCGGTAACGGCCCCCTGTAGGAAACGCTGCAGGTAAGGTCGTGCAAGGGGCTTGATTGCCATTTGGTCCCTCGGCTACACAAAATCGGCGGATTTCAAGAGGCGGAAGGCCATGAACAAAGTTTATCCGGACGCCAAGTCCGCGCTCGCCGGCCTGCTCAAGGACGGCATGACCATCATGGCTGGCGGGTTCGGCCTGTGCGGCATCCCTGAAACACTGATCCACGCCGTGCGCGAATCCGGCGTCAAACACCTCACCGTCGTTTCCAACAACGCCGGCATCGACGGCGTCGGCCTCGGCACGCTTCTGGAAACGCGGCAGATTAAGAAGATGATCTCGTCCTATGTCGGCGAGAACAAACTGTTTGCACAGCAATACCTCGCCGGCGAACTCGAAATCGAATTCAACCCGCAAGGCACATTGGCCGAGCGTATTCGCGCCGGCGGCGCCGGCGTTCCGGCATTTTTCACGCGCACCGGCGTCGGCACGGTGATCGCCGAAGGCAAGGAAGAACGCGAATTCGATGGCGCACGTTATGTCATGGAGCGCGGCCTGGTCGCGGATGTGGCGCTGGTGCACGCTTTCATGGGCGATACCGAAGGCAACCTCGTCTATCGCAAGACGGCGCGCAACTTCAATCCGATGATGGCGACCGCCGGCAAGGTCACGGTCGCGGAAGTCGAGCATCTGGTCGAGCCGGGCCAGATCAATCCCGATCACATCATGACGCCGGGCGTCTACGTCAAGCGCATCGTGCATACACTCAATGCGACCAAGCACATCGAGCAGCGCACCACGCGCAAGCGCGCCTAGCGCCGATAGCAGGAGCTGATAATGCCTTGGACCCGCGATGAAATGGCCGCACGCGCCGCGCAGGAGCTGCGTGACGGCTTCTATGTCAATCTCGGTATCGGGATTCCCACGCTGGTATCAAATTACATTCCGTCCGGAATGAACGTGCAATTGCAGAGCGAGAACGGCATGCTCGGCACCGGGCCATTTCCGTTCGAGGGCGAAGAAGACCCCGACCTCATCAATGCCGGCAAGCAAACCGTCACCGAGCTTCCGACGACCAGTTATTTTTCATCGGCGGATTCATTCGCAATGATCCGCGGCGGCCACATCGATCTTTCCATTCTCGGAGCGATGCAGGTGGCCGAAAACGGCGACCTTGCCAATTGGATGATCCCGGGCAAGATGGTCAAGGGCATGGGCGGAGCGATGGATCTCGTTGCCGGCGTCAAAAAGGTGGTGGTGGTGATGGAACACAGCGCAAAGGACGAGGCAAAACTGCTGCACCGATGCACGCTGCCGCTGACCGGCGCCGGGGTCGTCGATATGGTGATTACCGATCTCGCAGTATTCGCTATCGACAAGAAAAATGGTGCCATGAAATTGATCGGACTCGCCCCCGGCACGACGCTTGACGAGGTTCGCGCCAAGACGGAAGCCAATTATCAGGTTGCGCTCAAGCCGAACTAGGCCGGCCACGAAACCGACATGGTGAAGGGGCACGGGTTGCGGTGGACTGTCGGCCCGCTATAGTCGAGCAGCGGTGACGCTGGCGCATACTGGCGCATGGGCGGGTGCAGGCCGGCCTGTCGAATCGGTTGGGTGATGGAATCGGTTCACTGTCAAGACCAAGCGCCAAATGTACAAGTTAGCGCACGATCTGCTTGGGCCAAACCCGCTTCGGGGCGTAAACGCGGGCCGGACGCAAAACCGGTGCCCACTTTTGCTGTTCGCGCGCTAATGCGCCAAAATTCGGGTTTCTGAACTTGCCAACTGAAATCGGCTTCAAGCGGCTCGGACTCGTCATCGGCATCGCCGTGGCGCTTGGCCTTGGCGCGGTTGCCGCGTCTTCGCTGCTGATCTCGGTCGATGCCGCGCGTGATGCGGTTACGGCGCAAATTAGAGCCGCCACGGGCCTTGACCCTCGGGTTCGCGGGGCCGTCGCGATCTCGATATTTCCGCCGGATACCGTCAGCCTCGGCGATGTCGTACTTGGCGACGACCGCAATCAGCCGGTGCTCGCGACGCAGGTCCTGACCGCACGGTTGCGCCTGTTGCCGCTGCTGGTCGGCCGGATCGAGATTGCGGATATCGTGCTGGTGCGCCCGCATATCGCGCTCGCGTTCGCGCGCGGCAGCGGTCGCTCGAATTGGTCCTCGCTGGTCGATGCGCTCGCGACCGCGCTCAAACCGGGTACGCAACGAGCAACGCTGTCGATTTCTGAAATTCGTATCAACGACGGTACCATCATCATCGACGACCCGGTGCGCGATATTCGCGAGACGCTGCGCCACGTTGAAATGTCGTTGGCATGGCCGTCGATCACGAGCACCTTTGGCGCCACCGGCCAGTTTGCCTGGCGCAACGAAGTCGTCGAAGCCGGACTCAATGTCAGCGATTTTTACGCCGCGCTGACCGGCGAACCTTCAGGGCTTAAATTCCGGTTGGCGAGTACGCCGCTCAAGGTTGCATTCGACGGCGCGCTGAGCAGTAAGTCTCCTGCAAAGATCGATGGCACACTTGCCGCCGATGCCGGGCGCTTGCGCGATGTGCTGCGCTGGCTCGGCAAGTCTCCGCCGGTCGAGGGCGGCTTTAACCGTTTCGCGCTCAAGGCCCAAGTCAACGCGGTCGCCGGCGCGGTCGCGCTTTCAGCGGTCAATCTCGAGCTCGACGGCAACATCACCGAAGGCGTGCTTAGTTACACCGCTGGGGAGCGCAACAACCTCAAGGGGACTTTGGCCGCCGAGACCCTCGATCTGACGCCTTACGCTGCCACGTTTCATTTCCTCACCGCCAACGCGCGTGAATGGAACACAGCCCAGATGCCGCTTGACGACATCGCCGCTGTTGATCTCGACCTGCGCCTGTCGGCGGCACAGGTGACGGTCAACGGTACCAAAATCGGCCGAACCGCCGCCGCCGCCAACCTCAAAGACGGGCGGCTCAACCTGACCATCGGCGAAGCGCAAGCCTTTGGCGGGCTAGTGACTGGATCGCTTGCCATCGCCAAAGATGCCGGCGCCGGCACCACTGAATTCAAGTCGCAGATGCAATTCACCGGGGTCGATCTTGAGAGCTGTCTTGGTCAGCTATTCGGACTGCGGCGAATTGACGGCAAGGGCAATCTTGCGTTTGCGCTCGACGCCACCGGAGACAGCGTCGATGCGATCACGCGCACGGTCGGTGGCACCGCCACGCTGACCGCGGCCGATGGCGCGCTGATGGGGTTCAATGTCGAGCAGTTGCTACGGCGGCTTGAGCGCCGTCCGCTGTCCGGCGGTTCCGATTTCCGCAGCGGGCGCACGCCGTTTTCGAAGCTGAACGTCGCTCTCAAGATTGTCGATGGCCTGGCAACCATCGATGACGTCCATATGGATGGCAGCGCCGTGCGGCTCGCACTTGTCGGTACGTCCTCGATCCCCACCCGCGATCTTGATTTGCGCGGTACGGCAGCACTGGTCGCCGCAGCGAATGAAAACGCGTTTGAACTGCCATTTGTCGTGCACGGACCGTGGGATGACCCAATCCTTCTGCCGGACACGGAGTTTTTGATCCGCCGCTCCGGTGCCGGTGAATCGCTGCGCAAGGCCGTGCAGGAGCGCAGTGCAAACGAAGCCATCCGCAAGGCGATCGAGCGGCTCACCGGCGGATTGCCCTTGGCGCCGCGACCTTAGCGCAGGAACCCGCGAAATCCCGCCCCCGCCACACGGGTTTTGTGAGTTGTTTACCTTTCATAAATTATGATTGCGGCGGGCGCGGATCGCGCGCCGACGGGACACGCATGCTCGAAATCCTGGTGCGGACACTCGTTAAGGTCGCAGTCGCGTCGCTGATCGTCGGCGCGATCCTTGCGCATTTCGGCATCACCGCGGACGTCCTGATGAAGGAGGCGGGGCTTTCCGCCGACCGGATTGGTGAGATCGCGCGCGCCGGGCTGGCCTGGGCCCTGCCCAACATGCTTTTGGGAGCAGTCGTCATCGTGCCGATCTGGTTCGTGGCCTTCCTGTTCCGTCCGCCCGGACGCCCCAGCGAATAGCGCTGCTACGTCGCCAGCGGCGCGCCGTTGCCGCGCGATTTCGTCGCCCCGCGCACGAACCACGACGCCATGATCACGGCCACTGCGACAATCGCGATCATCGCCGTGCAAATGGCATTGATTTCCGGCTTCACGCCCAGCCGCACCTCGGAATAGATGCGAATCGGCAAGGTCGTCGCCCCCGGCCCGGTGGTGAAAGTCGCAATCACGAAATCATCCAGCGAAAGCGAAAACGCCAGCAAGAAGCCTGCGGCGATCGCCGGCGCCGCGAGCGGCAACGTGACGGTCAGATAGGTCCGCAGCGGCGGACAGCCAAGATCCATGGCCGCATCCTCGACCTCGCGCCCAATGCCGGCAAGCCGCGCCTGCACGATGACGGTAACGAAGCACGTCGTCAGCGTGGTGTGCGCGACCGTCACCGTCCAAAAGCCGCGGCTGACGTCGGCGGCCACGAACAGCAGCAGCAGCGACAGGCCGGTGATGACTTCCGGCATCACCAGCGGAGAATAGATCATCGCCGCGAACAGCGTCCGGCCGCCGAACCGGCCGATGCGGGACAATGCCAGCGCCGCGAACGTGCCAAGCACGGTCGCCGCCGCTGCCGAAGCGGCCGCGATCGCCAGCGACATGCGCGCCGCCTCAAGGATGGCGCGATCCTCGAGAAGCACGCGGTACCAGCGCGTCGACCATCCGGCCCAGACCGTCACTAGCCGTGAGTCGTTGAATGAATAGATTACGAGGATGACGATCGGCAGATAGAGGAAGGCGAGCCCGAGTGCGAGCGCGGTCAGATTGAGGAACGACAGACGGCGCATCTCAACCACCCTCGAGCGAACGCGCACGCATGCGTTCAAACAGCGCGATCGGCACGACCAGCAAACTCAGCAGCACGACCGCGATTGCGCTGGCGACGGGCCAGTCCTTGTTGGCGAAGAACTCCGTCCACAGCGTCTGTCCGATCATCATGGTGCGCGACCCGCCAAGCAAATCGGGGATAATGAATTCACCGACGATGGGAATGAAGCACAACAGCGCGCCGGCCACGACGCCGGGCATCGACAGAGGAACGGTGATTTTCCAGAATGCCTTCCAGCGTGGACAGCCAAGATCGGCCGCGGCTTCAAGCAGCGCGTTGTCGATTTTCTCCAGCGTGGCATAGAGCGGCAGCACCATGAACGGCAGATAGGAATAGACCATGCCGATATAGACCGCGGTGTCGCTCGCAAGCCAGGCCGCCGGCTGTGCGATGATGCCAAGCGCCACCAGCACACGATTGAGCAGGCCGTCGTGCTGCAGAATATTGATCCAGGCATAGACCCGTATCAGGAACGACGTCCAGAACGGCAGGATTACCAGCAACACCAGCACAGCCTGCAGCCGTGACGGCGCGCGCGAAATCGCATACGCAATCGGATAACCGATGAACAACAATAACGCGGTCGAGAGCGCCGCGATCTCCAGGCTTTTCAGATAGGAGGAAGCGTAAATCCAGTCGCTGGCGATGAGTGCATAATTGGTCGTCGACAGCGCACTCAAAAATTCTCGCACGCCGTTCCATCCGGCAGCCCAATCGAAAACCGGCAGATAGGGCGGCTGGGCGATCGCGGTTTGCGACAGGCTGATTTTGACGATGATCGCAAACGGCACGAGAAAGAACGCGAACAGCCATAGATAAGGCGCAAGCACCAGGATGAACGCTCCGGGGGATGTTCGATAATTGCGCGCCACTGTCGTTGCTTCGTCTCTTCGTTGCTTCGTCGTTTGAGTGCAGTCAGTGGGTCAGCACGACACCCGCTTCAGGCGCCCAGGTGAGCCAGACGCGGTCGTCCTTGCCGATCGGCAGTTCGACGAGACGCGTGTGGTTGGCAACCGAAGCCTTCATGTCGGTGCCGTTATCGAGACGCACCTTGTAGATCACCGTGCTGCCGAGATAACCGATCTCCCAGATCCGACCGCCGGCGCAGTTTTCGGCAATGTTCTGCGGCGCAGCCTGGACGATGCGCAGTTTTTCGGGACGCAGCGCCACCCAGGCGCGAGTGCCGGGCCATGCATCGGGATTGGGCGCAATGCGATAGCGCTCGCCGCCGGCGCCGGTTACCACGGTTGCGCCGGGCTCGACGGCAGTCACGGTTCCCTCGATCAGGTTGACGTCGCCGATGAAGTCCGCGACCCAGCGTGAATTCGGCTGCTCGTAAATTTCGGCCGGCGTCGCCACCTGCGCGATCTGGCCACGATTCATGACCGCGATCCGGTGCGCGACCGTCATCGCCTCTTCCTGATCGTGGGTGACGATGATGAATGTCATGCCGAGCTTGTCCTGCAAGCTGGTGAGTTCGAACTGCGTTTCCGCGCGCAGCTTCTTGTCAAGCGCCGCCATCGGCTCGTCGAGCAACAGCACTTTCGGCCGCTTCGCGAGCGCGCGCGCCAACGCGACGCGTTGCGCCTGGCCGCCCGAAAGCTGGTGCGGGCGGCGGTACGCCAAGCCTTCGAGCTTGACGAGGGCGAGCAATTCCTCGACGCGCGCGGCAATCTCGCGCCGGGGCATGCCGTCCTGCTTCAATCCAAAGGCAATATTGCCGGCAACCGTCAGGTGCGGAAACAGCGCGTAATTCTGAAACATCATGTTGACCGGACGGCGATACGGCGGCATGCGCGCAACGTCGTCGCCGGCAAGCAGGATGCGGCCGTCATCGGGCTGCTCGAAGCCGGCAAGCAGGCGCAACAGCGTCGACTTGCCGCAGCCCGATGGCCCCAAAAGCGCAAAGAATTCGCGTTCGAAAATATCGAGGCTCAATTGATCGATAGCGGTGACGTTGCCAAATTTCTTGGTCACGCCGTCGAAGCGAACCAGCGGCTTCTCGCCCGGCATGGACCACGGCGCAAAAAAGGGCCTCATAAAAGCATGGTCCCGGTCAAATCCTTGCGCCGCGCCATGCAAGATGATTCATGGTAACCGCGTTGGCAAGGCACTGACGCACCGGAGATCGAATTATCGCTACACTGCACCGGTGGCGCTGGCCATGAATTGTGCCAAAGCATCCTTTTCGCGTGGCGAAAACTGCAACCCCAGCTTGGTGCGCCGCCATAACACATCATCGGCGGTTTCCGCCCATTCGCAACGCATCAGGTAGCGTACCTCGGCCGCGGTTAGGTCGGCGCCCAGCATCGGTCCAAGATCCTCGATTCGCCGCGCGTCCCCAAGGATGTGCTCGACACGGCTGCCGTAGGCCGCCGCGAGCCGCGCGGAATGCGTCGCGCTGAGAAATGGCCATTTCCTGCGAACCTCGGCGGTGAAATCCGCAATCGTGCGCTCACCGAGGTTGCCGCCCGGAATGGCAGCGCTTGTCGTCCACCGCGGGCCCGGGGTGAAAAATTCGGCAAGCTTGTCGACTGCCTCCTCGGCGACGCGCCGGTAGGTCGTGAGCTTGCCGCCGTACAGACTAAGCAGCGCCGCGCGGCGAAATCCGGTATCGAGCTGCAGCAGGTGGTCGCGCGAGAGGTCCTGCGCCATGCTGCGCCGATCATCGTAGAGCGCCCGCACGCCGGAAAACGCCCAGGCTACGTCGCCCGACGAGACCGCATTACGAAAGTAATTATTCACCGCCTCGCACAGATACCCGATTTCCTCGCTGCTCGGCGACAGCGCCTCCAGATCGCCGAAAAAATCCGCATCGGTGGTGCCGATCATTGTGAATTGGTGTTGGTAGGGAATCGCGAACACGATGCGGCGGTCGGCGTTTTGAAACAAATAGGCGCGATCGTGGTCGAATAACTGCGGCACGACGATATGGCTGCCCTTGACCAGACGCACCGGCACCGGCGTCTTGATGCGGAGCACGGTTTCGCTGAACTGCGCCATCCATGGCCCGGTAGCGTTGACCAGTGCACGCGCGGTCACCACCATGCGCCGGCCGCGCGCATTGAGCACCACCGTCCAGATGTCCGATCGCTCGACGCGCACGCAGCGGGTTCGCGTGCGGATCGTGGCGCCGCGTTCAGCCGCGTCGAGCACATTAAGCACCACGAGGCGGGCATCGTCGACCGTACAGTCGGAATACTCAAACCCCGCAATGAAGCTGCGCCGCAACCAGCTGCCGGCCGGATCGATATTCAGATCGAGCCGCCGCGCCGACGGCAGCGAGCCGCGCCAGGCAAAAAGATCGTAGACCGCGAGTCCAAGGCGGATCAGCCACGGCGGCCGCATGTCGCCCTGCACCGGCAATACGACGCGTATCGGCCGCACCAGATGCGGCGCGGTGCGGAGAAGTATTTCGCGCTCGGCGAGCGATTCGCGCACCAGGCGAAATGCACCCTGCTCGAGATAGCGCAATCCGCCGTGAATAAGCTTGGTTGACGCCGACGACGTACCCGACGCGAGATCGTTCTGCTCGACGAGGAGGACCTTCAGGCCGCGGCCGGCGGCATCGCGCGCGATGCCCGCGCCGTTTATGCCGCCGCCGATCACGGCGATATCGAAGTCGGCCATGCGCGTCTCGGTCGAATCGTGGAGGTCACAGCATGGCGCGAGCGGCGCCGCGGCTCAAGCGTGGCGCTCGCAATCGAATTGCAAGGGCATGATCCCGAATAGTCGCAGATTTTTCGGATAAGATTTTGCCCAAAATCAGAATGCTGGCGGAGCCATCGATTCAACCAGGACGGATCAAACCCTAGAGAATCCGGCAGATTTCGTCGAATGCGAAACGCGGATCGCGCGCAGGCAGGCTGCCGGGAATCCCGATGCCGAGAGCGCAGAGAAAATTCGATTTCCAAAGGCCATCCGGAAAGAATTCGGCGTCGACCTTGGCGTTGTCGAATCCCGACATTGGCCCAGTGTCCAGGC
>JBGPOB010000080.1:0-12896 GCA_041487815.1 Xanthobacteraceae bacterium
AAAGGCGTTGATGACCAGCTTCGGCACCGCCTGAATCGGCAGATACAGCCGCCGTTGGGTCGCGTACTCCGCGAGCAATGAGCCGTCCGACGCGTGCACGCGCGTCATCACCGGCGGTTCGTAGTCCTGCAATTGCGAGTAGTCGGGCAGATCCTTCGAGTAATGCCAGAGCAGTCCCGCCGCCGCGCCGATGCCGACGAGAAACAGCGTCGTGCCGGCCGCGAACAAAAATCCCAGAAAACGAAGCAGCAGCTTCATGCCTATTCCAAAAAATTCAGCCCGCGCACCCTGCCCGACCTGCCCGACTTGCCCGACCTGAGCTGCGGCCGGTTTCGCCGCACGCCATCAAGCGCGCCGGAATTACGCAATAATATGAGGTTCTTCCGGCCCGTTTATGTTGAATCTGAGGCCGCAGCGCCATGCTAGCACCGATCTGGATTCAATTCGATCCCGGGCGTTGGCCCGCGCCCGCGACCCGGGTGGAAAAATAGGTGTCAACGGCGTGGGCGATGGCGTCGCCGGTGCGCTGGCGCCAAATATCGGAGACCAGAAGCTTGAGGTCGCCGGGATTTGACACATAGCCCAGTTCAAGCAGTACCGAGGGTACATCCGGTGCCTTCAACACACGAAATCCCGCTGATTTGAGGGGGTTCTTATGCATCCGCGCAGCGCCTTTGAGTTCGCTTACCAATGAGCGCGCGAACAGGGTCGAAAACGACTTGGTTTCGCGCTGGGCGAGATCGATAAGGATATCGGCAATTTCGCTCGGTTCCGCCGAAAGGTCGACACCAGCGATCACGTCGGCGCGGTTCTCAGCCTCTGCAAGGCGCGCAGCCTCCGCGTCGGAGGCGCGTTCGCCCAACGTGTAAACCGTCGCGCCCTGGGCGTTGCCCTCTCCGCGCGACAGCGCATCGCAATGAATCGAGATGAACAATTGCGCCTTGCGCGACCTGGCAAAACGGACGCGCTCGGCCAATTCGATAAATGTATCGTCCGTACGCGTCATGACGACGCGGTACTTGCCGGTGCGTTCAAGTTTGTCGCGCAGCATCAATGCAAAATCGAGTGCGATGTCCTTTTCGGCCGGCGCGTTGGGTGCGCGCGTGCCAGTATCGATGCCGCCATGCCCCGGATCGAGCACGACGATCGGTCGTGGATCGCTGCTGACGATCGGCTCGCGGTCGTTCTTGTGCGCAGGCGCGCTGACGCGCGGCAGGCGATTGTCGATGGCCGCGGCGCGCAGGAAGGTGTCGCGACTGACCGCTGCCAGGTCAATAACTAGGCGGGCAGGCTGGCCCTCGGCTGCCTCGAGCACGAAGGCTTTTTCGACCCGCACCGGGCCGGTCGTATCGAGCACGATCCGCGACCCCCCAGCCATGACGAGGCCAAATCGAAACGCCTTGACCAGCCCGCGCCCGGTGTCTCCAGCACGTGCCGACAATTGAAAATTCACCTGGGGCAAGTCGACAACGACGCGATAAGGGTCGGCCAGCGTAAACGCGCGGACCTCGATCTTGCGGGTGAGGTCGACCACGATCCGGGTGCGCTTGGCGTCGCCGCCCAGTCTAAAGTCGGTCGCCGCCGGAAAACCCTCGACCGCCTGCGCCGAGGCGCTTGCGATCGCACGCTCCTGTGCCGGCGCAGGCACTGCGAGGCCGATCACGGCCGCCGCCGTGACGATCAGTAAGGCGCCGCGCCCGACGATCCGCACGGGGCAATTCCTCCCAATATCATTGCGCGCTCTTGCCTCCACCGACCGGGCAGTCGAAAGCGCGCCAAAGCCGGTCACACGCCTCTTACTCCATGTTGGCGGGCCATGGTTAACCGTATCTTAAGGCTTTGCGCGTTTTCGACCCCAGTATGGCTTCGATGCTTGCGGCACTGGAGCCGGGTCGCCTCGGCATTGGGAGGATACACGCGGGCCTGAAATTGTGGTGCCGCTGGCGCCAGGAAGTCACGCACGGCGGAAATAAGCGTGCGTCTAGATGCTCACCGGCCAAATTCACCCCCGGCTGCCGAAAAACATCGAACTTAACCATTGTTGCCGTCCTGCATTGGCGTCGCGGCCTCAAACGGCGGCTTGCCAATACCCCGCCCCGCGCCCTATGTAAGTGTCGCTGACGGTTCCCGATTCTGGTTCTTGCCACGTTCGGGCATCCGGCTAGCCGACGACAGGCGCTTAGATCGCGGCCAGGGGCCCGCGTTACCGTCGATGGTTATAGCCGATGCCCATTTCGACGGAAAACCAGACGTGCACGGACCTTCCGTTCACTGAAACCTTGTCTGCAAACGAACCCAGGGCGACGCCTAGTGCGGTCGCTTCACCAAGGGCCGACGATCATGCGAGGACAGGTCAACACAGCCAAGCGCGTTGCAGCCCGGGGGCTGCTGCGTGCGGGGTCGGCCATGTGCTCGGGTGCCAATCCAAAGCCTGTGTTCATTTGTTCAACCCGAGATCCGGTGCGTTCCATTGCGCGCGACACCCGGCCGCCATCGGGGCGGTCCGTCGCTGCGCCAATTCGGCGTGCCGCACAGAGATATTACAATGGCCAACAAAATGCTCATCGACGCGGCCCACCCCGAAGAGACGCGGGTCGTGGTGCTGCGCGGCAATCGTGTCGAAGAATTCGATTTCGAATCTGCGAACCGCAGGCAACTGCGAGGTAATATCTATCTCGCCAAGGTAACGCGCGTCGAGCCATCGCTGCAGGCGGCGTTCGTGGACTATGGTGGCAATCGCCATGGCTTCCTGGCGTTCAGCGAAATTCATCCCGACTACTATCAAATTCCGGTCGCCGACCGGCAGGCGCTGATCGCTGAAGAAGAGCGCGCGCATCGTGCCGCCGAAGCCGAGCACGAGAACCGTTCCGGCCGCCCGCGTGGACGACGCCGTGGTCGCTCGGCCGAGCGCGCATCCGAATCATTGCAGAGCGGCCGCGTCGAGCCTGCGTCCGAGGACAATCAGGATGAAGCGCTCGTCGCCGAGGCACAGGCCGAAGAGGCTGCCGCCGAGCAAGCGGCCTTTGACGACCGTGAGCGGATCGAGGGCGTAGGACACGGCGAAGACGACGCAGGCGCATTCGGCGATGACGTCACGCGCCGGGATCTACCGGCGGGCGAACACGACCAGAATGACGATGCGGAAGCCTATGAGCGAAATGGCGACCAACCGGCAGCTCAGCACAGCGAGGATGCGTCGGCTGCCGCCGAGCCGCAACACGGCGACGACCGCTATCCCGACGGCGACCATGATGTGACGCAGCCAAGCGAGACCGACGCCGATCGCGCGCCGGACGGCGAACGCGAAGCCGAACCGAACGGCGATCATGGACAGGATGCTGAGGCAGACGAAGAGGAAGTCGTCGAGTCCGTCGGCGGAGCGGACGCCATGGAGGAGGTTCCGGATCGCGCGCCGCGCTATCGTCGCCAGTACAAAATCCAGGAAGTCATCAAGCGCCGCCAGATCATGCTCGTCCAGGTGGTCAAAGAAGAGCGCGGCACCAAGGGCGCGGCGCTCACGACGTATTTATCGCTTGCCGGCCGCTATTCGGTGCTGATGCCCAATACGGCGCGCGGCGGCGGAATTTCGCGCAAGATTACCAGCGCGCAAGATCGCGCGCGCCTCAAGGAAGCCGCCGCCGAGCTCGAAGTACCCGAGGGGATGGGTGTCATCCTCCGTACGGCGGGGGCGTCGCGCACGCCGATGGAGATCAAGCGCGATTTCGAATATCTGCTGCGGGTATGGGAAACGGTGCGCGATCTGACGCTCAAGTCGACCGCGCCGACTTTGGTCTACGAAGAAGGCTCGCTGGTCAAGCGATCGATCCGCGATCTTTACAATAAGGATATCGACGAAGTCATCGTCGCCGGCGAGACGGCCCACGAAGAAGCCAAGGAGTTCATGCGCATGCTCATGCCGAGCCATGCGAAGAACGTCCGATTGTACCGCGACAGCCAGGCGGTCTTCACACGCTACGGCATCGAGAGCCAGCTTGACGCCATGTTCTCGCCAGTCATGCAGTTGCGATCCGGCGGCTACATCGTACTCAACCAGACCGAAGCGCTGGTCGCGATCGACGTCAATTCCGGGCGCGCCACGCGTGAACATCACATCGAAGACACGGCCCTCAAGACCAATCTTGAGGCATCCGAGGAAATCGCGCGACAACTGCGTCTGCGCGACCTCGCCGGGCTGATCGTCATCGACTTCATCGACATGGAAGAGAAGCGCAACAACCGCGCGGTCGAGCGCCGCTTGAAGGACGCGCTGCGCAACGACCGCGCCCGCATCCAGGTTGGACGCATTTCCCACTTTGGCCTGATGGAAATGTCACGCCAGCGCATCCGCACAAGCGTGCTGGAAAGCTCGACCGACAAATGTGTCATTTGCGGCGGCACCGGCCATGTGCGGTCGGTGTCCTCGCTGTCGCTGCAGCTACTGCGAGTCATCGAGGAAACGCTGCTGCGCGGCGCAACGCACAATTTGATCGTGCGCACCGGCAACGAAGTCGCGCTCTACATCCTCAATCACAAGCGCGGGCATTTGCGCGATCTCGAAAACCGGTTCCAGCTCACAATTACCGTCAGCGCGGATGCAACCATGGGTGGCCAACTGCCATTCGTGATCGACAAGGGTGAGCAAGTGCATTCGCTCGAACAGGCGCGCGCCATTGCGGCGCAGGTTTCCAGCACGGCGCCCGAGCCGGCGGACGAACCCGAAGAAGCTTCCGAGGACGCTGAAGCCGAAGCTCAAATTGACGATGAATCGGGCGGCCAACTCGAGCAAGAAAGCGTCAGTGCCGAGCAGGGCGAGGCGCGCGAGCCTGGCCGTCGCCGGCGACGGCGGCGCAGACGTGGGCGGCCTGGCGAAGAGCTCCTGCCGTCCGAAGGCTTCACCCACGAGACGGTCGCGGAGCATGTCGTCGCGCACGAGGATCACGATGCCGGCGAACCGATGGAACTCGGCGCGGAAACGGCGGAAGACGCGGACAGCGTACCCGCCGGCGAACCCGGCGCCGAGCAGCCTGGCGGTGACGATGATGCGCACCGGCGGCGGCGGCGGCGCGGACGACGCGGTGGACGCCGCAACCGGCGCGATAACGGCGCTCAGCCGGCCGCATACGGACCCAGCGACGACGTCCTGGAACAGGGCGAACGGATTGCCGTGGAGCCGGAGATAGCCGCGGCTGTTGCTGACCTTGACGGACCGCCAGCGGAGGCTGCGCGCAACGCGACGGTTGCAGACGACGCTCCCGTTGCACACCAGCCGGCGACGGCAACGCCGACCCAGCCGACCGGGCCGCGGCGGCGCTCAACAGTGCGCGAACCGGTCTCGTTCGTGTCGCACGAAGGCAGCGATGACAGCGCCACGGTTAACGTGAAAGCGCGCGCGCAGCCGCCGGCTGCACCAGCGCTGTCTCCCGAAACGCACGATGATACGAAGCCACGGCGCACGGGCTGGTGGGCAAAGCGCCTACTCGGAGAGTAACAGCGGCCTGCGCACTTGCCGGTCGCCTAACGCGGCGCTGTACGCGGCAGTGGGGAGTGTCATGGAGAGCCGCTTCGTCGAGCGCGACGCCAGGGACCTGATTGCGGACTACGGCGCGCGCGGGGTTGCCGAAGACTTGGCGTTGCGCGTCTACACGACCCGCCTCTTAGGCCGCGATCCGCGCCTCGTCCTGCACGGCGGTGGCAATACCTCAGTCAAGACGCGCGTGGCCGACCTGATGGGCGACCAGGCCGATGTTTTGTGTGTCAAAGGCTCCGGTTGGGACATGGCCACGATTGAGCCGGCGGGCCTGCCGGCGGTGCGGCTCGGGCCGCTGCGCAAATTGCGCGAACGCGAGCGGCTCGGCGACGAGGACATGGTGGCGGCGCAACGCGCCAATCTGATCGATCCGATGGCGCCGAACCCGTCGGTGGAAACGCTGCTGCACGCCTTCGTTCCTCACAAATACGTCGATCATACGCACGCGACCGCGGTACTCAGTCTCGTCGACCAGCCCGACGGCGAAGCCATCTGTCGCGATCTCTACCGCGGCCGCATGGGCATCGTGCCCTACATCATGCCCGGCTTTGCGCTCGCCAAGAAAGCTGCCGAAGTCTATGAGGTCAACGCCGAAGCTGTCGGGCTGATTTTGCACAAGCACGGTATATTCACCTTCGGCGCCAGTGCGCGCGAGGCCTACGAGCACATGATCGAAATGATCTCGCTGGCCGAGGCGCGGCTGCAGCGTGGCCGCACAGCCGTGTTCGTCACCGCGCAGTTGCCACAAAACGTCGCACCGCTCGCCGACGTCGCACCCATCCTGCGCGGGGCCTGCGCGTTGCGCGACCCGCAAAGCGACGGCGCCTACCGCCGCTTCGTCGTCGAGTTTCGCACCAGTCCGGCAATCCTGAGCTACGTCAACGGCGCGGAAGTCTCGCGCTACAGCCAGGCCGGCGTGGTCACGCCCGATCACACCATTCGCACCAAGAACTGGCCGCTCGTGGTAACAGCGCCGGAGTCGGGCAAGCTTGCGGCGTTCAAGCGTGTGACGCTTGATGCCGTCTCGGAATTCAATGCGAATTACACGCGATACTTTGCGCGCAACAATACGCGCGTCGGCGGCGCCAAGCGCATGCTCGATCCGGCCCCGCGCGTCGCGCTGGTGCCCGGGCTCGGGCTTTTCGGTCTTGCCCGCAGCAAGAAGGACGCGCGCATCGCCGCGGATATCGCGATCGCCGCGGTCGAGGCGATCACCGACGCGGAAGCGATTGGACGCTTCGAATCGATTTCGGAAGCCGAAATGTTCGATTGCGAATACTGGTCCCTCGAACAAGCCAAGCTTGGAAAGGAACCGGAAAAGCCGCTCGACGCGCAGATCGCGATCGTCACTGGCGCGGGCGGCGCGATCGGCGCCGCGACCGCCCAGGCATTTGCAGCCGCGGGCGCTGAAGTTGCCCTGCTCGATGTCAATGAACAGGCGGCGCGTGATAGAGCCAAGGCCATCGGCAGCGCGGCACTGGCGCTCGCATGCGACGTCACCGATCCAAAGTCGGTCGCGCGCGCGTTCGACGCCGTGGTCGAGAATTTCGGTGGCGTCGATATCGTCGTGTCGAATGCCGGCGCGGCGTGGCAGGGCCGCATCGGCGAGGTTGACGAGCACATTCTACGCCAGAGTTTCGAACTGAATTTCTACGGCCACCAGCGCGTCGCGCAGGCGGCCGTGAAAATCATGCTCGCCCAAGGCACCGGCGGCTGCCTGCTGTTCAACGTATCCAAGCAGGCGGTCAATCCAGGCCCGAACTTCGGTCCCTATGGCCTGCCCAAGGCGGCGACGCTGTTTCTTGTGCGCCAATACGCGCTCGACTACGGCGCCAATGGCATCCGGGCCAACGCCGTCAATGCCGATCGCGTGCGCTCGGGGCTATTGACCGACGCCTTCATCGCCGAGCGCGCAAAGGCCCGCGGCGTCAGCGAAAAGGAATACATGTCGGGAAATCTGCTCGGCCGCGAAGTGACAGCCGAGGATGTGGCACAGGCGTTCTTGGCCCAGGCGCTGGCGCTGAAGACGACGGCCGATGTCACCACCGTCGATGGCGGCAACATCGCAGCCGCGATGCGGTGAGTTCAACCTTCCTGCGCGAACGAAAGGATGCCGCCGGGCCCCGGAAGGAACCGGCCCTTGAGGGTGTGCTGCATCAGCCCGGTCGTTACCGAAATATCGACCGCAAAATCGCAGAGATGACCAATTTCATCGCGCCGGCATTCGAGCTTGCGGAAGGCACGAACTTCGAAGCGGTCGGTGCCGGCGGCCTGGACTCGCGCGACGGCGTCGGCACCAGCGGTTTCGGCAACAAATTCGAGTGCGCTGGCGACCTGGTCCCGCAGCTTGGCCTCAAAGGCCGAGCGCATCGCCATCTCGCCCGGCTCGCCCGGCTGATCGAGCGCGATCAATCCGATCGCGACCAACGGCAACATCATAAGGCGCATGCGGCGGCGACTCCCAAAATCGCCGCGAAGATGCCACAAAGAGATTGCGTTCCGTTTGCGCCGATCGTCCGCTTTTTCGGCTGCGCATTAACATTCGCGCAACGCTTGTCCGCGCTGCGCCCGCTTGAACCCGCCGTCCACTTTGCGCACCATGCAGCTACGCCGTGCCTCGCCGCGGCAAGGGGGACCAATGCCAATCAAGAAGCGCGCGCAGCGACCTACCGAGAAGGCCGCAAAATCGCTTGCCTATCGTCTGCCGCTGCTCGACGAAAACAACCTCGATGCGGCGCAAAGCGCATTGCTCGAAGCCCTGCGATCCGGCCCGCGCGGGCGGAGCGTGTCGCTCGGCGGCCCGTTCGGCTGCTACATGCACGCGCCAGAGATCGGCGACGCGATCCAGCAGCTGGCAGCCTATTGCCGGTTCAAAACCACCGTTCCGAAACGATTGTCGGAATTCGCGATTCTCGTCATCGGCCGGCTGTGGAAGGCGCAATACGAGTTTCATGTTCACGGTGCGCAAGCCGAGCACGCCGGCGTCAACGCCGAGACAGTGCGGGACCTCAAAGCCGGCCGCGTGCCGAAAAAGGTGTCGAAGGACGAGCGCGCACTCTATGATTTCATCACCGAGTTGCACCGCAAGCGCCGCGTCTCGGACCGCACTTACGCCCGCGCCCACGCGGTGCTCGGCGACCGCGGGCTCGTCGAACTGCTCGCAATCCTCGGCTCCTACACGCTGACATCGATGGTGCTCAACACCTTCCGCGTACCGCTGCCGGAGGGCGCGGTGGCTCCGTTCGCGGAGCCGAAGATTTAGCGCCAACATCTACGCGGGCGGTGGCGTTGCCGAGACCCATCGCCCGCGCACGCCGCTGATAGCGCGCGCGCGCGTAAAGTTCAGTGGTGATCGCCGCCGGTCATCGCGCCCTCGCCTTTCGAGGCGCCACCAGGCGAGGTACCCGGAGCGACCACCGCATACTCGACCTCGATTGCACCTGCCTTTTCAAACGTCAACGTGCCTTTGACCCATTCTCCTTCCTTAATCGGGCTCTTGAGATCGAGCATCATCACGTGGAACGAGCCGGGCTTAAGTTCGACAGTCTGGCCGGGCTTGATTTCAAGACCATTTCTAAGCGGCCGCATCCGCATCACGCCGTTCTCCATCGACATTTGATGGATTTCGATATGGCCGGCGACCGACGACGTGCCCCCGACCAGGCGGTCTGGCGTGGTGCCAGTGTTGGTGATCGTCATGTAGCCACCACCGACGCTGGCGCCCTTCGGCGTCGCGCGCGCCCATGGATGCACAATCTGTATCGCACCCAGCTTATAGTCGTGCGCCGTGGCGACACTGGACGCCAGCGCAGCAAGGCAGGCGACAAAAATTGCAATAGTTTTCATCGTAGATTTTCCCGTCAGAATTCAGTTGAAGGCTGGCGACGCCACGCCGGCTCCAGCGCGGACATCGCACAGGCGATTTCAATTTCTGATTCAGACAGGAGGCGCGCGTGAGGAATTCGGTCGCTCGCTCGGCCAGAACGCAAGCCGATCCTGCGGCGAAGTCATCGCTGCGAGCGGATGCGGCAGTCGAACCGGTACGATGCCGGAAACCGCTGAGCTAACGATATTTCCCGTCGCCGCGCATCCCACCGCAACGCAGCATGCCGGGCAATCGGAATGCGCCGGCGGGGCCGATCCGCCCGCATCGTTTGCGGACGAGCACAGGACCGAAAACTCCGCACCGTGCGCCGGCGGTGCAATCGCCATGGCGGTGAGCACGGTCTGAAGTGCGACCGCGTAGGCCGCGATGAGCGAGACAGATCGGCACTGCCATTTGCGCTTCAGCATGACGCAACTCTATCGGGCCGGCGGCCCTGCGTCCATCGCAGCTCAGCCGGTCGCGGCCTGCGGCGAAGATGTGGTATGCTCATTAAACAGCAACCAGCACGCCGCTCCGATGAACCCGAAACCAAAACGCGATCACGACGCACACGGCCGCATTCTGCCGTTCAACCCGCGCCGCCCCCCACCCTATGGCGCCTTCAGCAATCTGACGAGCCATCAATCGCCGGTCGGCGAGTTTGACCAGTACCAGAGCGCCGGATCGGGGGACGATGATTATCGCCATCGCATGAAAATGAACGCCCTCGCCTTGCTTGTACTGATTGTGCTGATCGCGGGTGGGATGTGGATCGTCGACGTAATGGCCCAGATGCGGAAAAATCAGGATTGCGTCCTGAGCGGAGGCCGCAACTGTGCCGCCGTCACGGAGCAGCCGCGCGCCCGCTAAGACCACCGACAATCAGGCCTGCGAAATTCACCTTTCGGGGCCAATTTAGCCCGTGCCATTGCGCTTGCGGGCGGTCTTGGATATACGGGCCACGCAGGCGGCGCGGCCGGCAGCCTCAGAGCACGACTTGCGCACCGCGGGCCGCCAGAATAATACAAACGCCTTCAGAGAGTTATCCCAGAGAGCAAGCGATGTCTTCGACGTTCGAAACCGTGGCTAATATCATTGCGGAAACCTGCGATATTCCGCGTGATACCATTAAGCCGGAAAGTCACGCCATCGAGGACCTTGGGATCGACAGCCTCGACTTCCTGGACATCGCATTCGCCATCGACAAGGCATTCGGGATCAAGCTACCGCTTGAGCAGTGGACCCAGGAAGTTAACGATGGCAAGGCAACGACCGAGCAGTATTTCGTGCTGCAAAACCTTTGCGGCCGGATCGATGGCCTCGTCACCGCCAAGGGGGCGTAGCATCGCTCCGTATGCGCCTTGAGTATTTTCAGCTCGTCGATCGGATAATCGATCTCGACCTCGGCAAACGAACGGTCCGTGCCGAGGCGCTGGTGCCGCACGAAAGCACGATATTCGAAGGGCACTTTCCCGGCCACCCGTTGATGCCGGGCGTGCTGCTGATCGAAGCGATGGCGCAGACATCTGGCTGGCTGGTGATCGCGCTTACGCGATTTCAGCGCATGCCGTTTCTTGCCGCGGTCAAGGAGGCCAAGCTACGCTCGTTCGTGCTACCCGGCGCGCGGCTCGACGTTTCCGCGCGGCTTATCCATGATGGATCGGGGTACGCCGTGACCAAAGCGGCGATTGCAGTCGAGGGCAAAACGACCTGCAACGCGGAACTGACGTTTCGCGTGATGCGCTTCCCCGACGAAACCGTGCGTGCGACCATGGAACAGACTGGCGCACGGATCGGCATTTCGATGGATGTGCTCGCCGATGGCTGAGCCGCATCGGGATGTTGTCATCACCGGCCTCGGCATCGTCTCATGCCTTGGCGAAGGGCCCGACGCGCATTGGCAGAAGCTCACGACCGCCGCGCCCGCGCCTGACATGAAAACATACGCGCCGTGCATCGTCCATCCGGTCGTGGCGATCGACTTCGACAAGCAGATTCCGAAAAAGGGCGATCAGCGTCAGATGGAGCCATGGCAGCGGATTGGCACTTACGCCGCGGGCCTTGCGCTGGAGGACGCCGGCGCCAAAGGCGACACGGAACTTGTGGGACGGATGGACATGATCATCGCCGCCGGCGGCGGCGAGCGCGACGCCACCGTGGATGGCGCGATCCTCACGGGTCTGCCGCGGGCGGTGAGCAAGGACAATTTCATCAACGAGCGGCTGATGAGTGACTTGCGGCCGACGTTGTTTCTGGCGCAGCTATCGAATCTTCTGGCCGGCAATATTTCGATCGTCCATGGCGTCACTGGCTCGTCGCGCACGTTCATGGGCGAGGAATCGGCGGGCTTTGACGCCGTCCGCATCGCGCTGGCACGTATCCAAGCTGGACAGAGCGAGATTACTCTGGTCGGTGGCGCACACAATGGCGAGCGCAAAGACCTTCTGATGCTGTATGAATGCGGTGGCTACAATCTCAAACACACGTTTCGTCCGGTGTGGGAGCGCGCGCCCGCCGGCGGATTCGCGTTGGGGTCACTCGGCGCATTTTTGGTACTTGAGAGCACAGAGCACGCAAAGGCCCGCAACGCCCGTCCGATCGCCCGCCTTTCGGCAGTTGTCGCGGAGCGTTCCGATCGACAGCCGGGTTCCATCGTCGCGGCGCTGGAGCGGCTGTGGGAGAAGATTGCGGCCACCGCGGCCATCGACGAGGCGCACGCCGCATTTATTTCGGGCGCCTCGGGAGCCGAACCTGCAACCTCGGAGGAGCGTACCTTTCTTGCCAGCCACCCGGCCCTTTCGGTGCGTGCCACCGGCACCCATATTGGGCATGGACTCGAACCGCAATTTTCGATGAACATTGCACTGGCGGCGCTGGCACTCAGGCATGGCAAGCTGTTTCCACCGGCGGACGGGTCAGGTTTTGAGCGCAAGATGGCCGGCCCGCTGACGCAAGCCATCGTGACGGGCGTTGGACACTGGCGCGGCGAAGGCCTCGCACTGGTCGAAGCGGTCCACTGACGGAGAACTGATGATGGCGCAGACTCGCGACAAGAACGGCCGTCCGATTGTGGTCATAACCGGCATGGGGGTGGTTACTTCGCTCGGCGCCGGCAAGACCGAAAACTGGAAAAACCTGACGGCGGGCAAATCCGGCATCCGAACGATTTCGCGATTTCCGACCGAAGGTTTAAAGACGCGCGTTGCCGGCACCGTCGATTTCGTTCCGTTCGACCCGCCGGTCGCGCCTGCGCTGGCCGAACGGCTGGCCGAAATCGCCATCGAGGAAGCCATCGCCGAATCGGGCCTTGGGAGCAAGAGCGCATTCCCCGGCCCGTTGTTCGTTGCCGTTGCGCCAATCGAGCTCGAATGGAGCCAGCGCGAACAGCTGGCGCAGGCCGCCGGCGCAAACGGCGATCTTACCTACGACGACTTGATCCGTGCCGCATCGAGCGGACGCTTCCGCCATTTTCACGAGCGTTTCGTGTTTGGCTCGGTGGGTCAC
>JBGPOB010000081.1:0-12739 GCA_041487815.1 Xanthobacteraceae bacterium
GAAGCTAACCAGCCCTGGCATTGGGTAGTCATTCCGGCAATGGGGCTGACCATGGGCGAGATGTTCTATCTCAAAGAACTCGCCGAGGATTGCGCCGCCGACAAGGTCTACGAGTTCTTGTTCTGCGGGCCGCCGCTGGTGATCACCGGCGGCACCGGCTCGCCGATCAATCCGCAAGCGATCAAGTAGGCGCGGCGAAAGACGACCGTCAGGTCCATACTTGAAGGTCACCCCCTGCCCGCGCCGGTATCGGCCTTGAGCCCCGCGGCCTCGATGCCGGCAAGCGCACAAGCTTCGTCGTTGTCAGACGTATCGCCTGAAATTCCAACGGCGCCAATCGTGTCGCCGTTCGCGTCGAGAATCAACACGCCGCCCGGTACGCCCATGACACGTCCGCCGCTCAACATTCCCAGCATATGAACGAACAGCGGATTCTTCTGCGCGCGTTCAAACAGTCCGCGCGAACCGAAGCCGACGCCGAGCGCGCCATAGGCCTTGCCGCTCGCGATCTCAAATCGCATGAGCGACGTCTTGTCCTCTCGCTTGTAGGCGACGAGATGCCCGCCCGCATCGAGCACCGCAACCACCAAAGGCTTAAGCTTCAGTTCGCGCCCCTTCTTGAGGGCGACATCGACGATGGTCGAAGCGGCGGCGAGTGTAATCGTTGACATGATGCCCTCCGTTATCGCCCGCACGATAAGCGATCGGCGGGCGGCGAGAAAGACCTGGGCGGTGTATGTTAGCGTCAGCGAAAATCGAATCGGCCGGGATGGAGAGCGGACATGCGCGCGCGCAAGAAAGGCACGGTCGGGATCGTCGGCCTTGGCATCATGGGGGGCTCGTTCGCAAGAAACCTCGTTGCAGCCGGCTGGCGCGTCATCGGCTTTGACATCGATACATCGCGGCGCCGCGCGCTGGCCCGCGCTGGAGTGACCACGGTTGCAAGCGCCGCCGATCTGGCAGCCCAGGCACCGGTCATCATCACCAGCCTGCCGAGCCCGCAGGCGCTCGCGGACACGGTGTCGGCTATCATCAACGCCAAAGTCGCGCGGCGGATCATTGTCGAGGCATCGACCTTTGCGCTCGAAGACAAGTTGCGAGCCCAGCGTGCGCTAGCAAAAGCCGGCCACGTCGCGCTCGACTGCCCGATCAGCGGCACCGGCGCCCAGGCCCGCACTGGCGATCTCGTTGTCTATGCGAGCGGAGATACCGCCGCGATAAAGCGTCTGCGGCCGCTATTTCTCGGTTTTTCGCGCGCAGTACATGACCTCGGTGCGTACGGAAACGGCAGTCGTATGAAATATGTCGCCAACCTTCTGGTCGCGGTCCACAACGTGGCGAGCGCTGAGGCCATGGTGCTCGGTATGAAAGCCGGGCTGCCGCCGCAGCGCATCCTCGAACTGGTGACGATCGGCGCCGGCAACTCACGCGTATTCGAACTGCGCGCGCCGATGATGGTGAAAAATCGCTACGACGATGCGACCATGAAGATCAAGGTCTGGCAGAAAGACCTTGCCGTGATCGGGGACTATGCGGCAAAAATCGGCTGCCCGATTCCGCTCATGAGCGCGACGCTGCCGATTTATTCGGCGGCGATGGCGACCGGCCATGCGCTGCATGATACCGCGGCGGTCTGCGCCGTGCTTGAATCCATGGCCGGGTACCGGCGCAGGCGCAAGGGCCGATAACGCAGCCGAAGCGCCAAAGTGTAGATAAAGAGGCCGAAAATCAATGGAATTTGCGATCGGGACTAGCCAAGCCGTGACCGATCCTGCACACTGAAAAAAACGTTGGGGGAATCGCTCGCGTGACGCTTGATCTTGTGCTGAATGCATTGGTCGCGGGCCTGTTGCTTGGCGGATTTTATGCAGCGGTAACGCTCGGAATTTCGATCTCCTTCGGAATTCTCGACATCGTCAATATCGCCCACCCGGCATTTGTCATTGTCGGATGCTATATTGCCTATATTCTCAATGCGTCCTTCGGACTCGATCCGGTGCTGGCGGGCCTGGTGGCCATGCCCTTCTTCTACGTGGCCGGCGCGGCCATCTATCAGGTTTATTACCTATCGTTCGAGCGGCGCGGCAAGGAGGCGCTGAGTGGCCTCGCCTTCTTCTTTGGCATTTTGTTCATTACCGAAGTGCTGCTGATCCTGATCTATGGCGTCGACTACCGCTACGTGCAGGCGAGCTATATCGATCGGTCTTTCAGCATTGGCATCGTGCAATTGCCGAACCGCATGCTCGTCCCCTGCGTGATCTCCTTCATCATGTTTGGCCTGTTGTATTTCTATTTGAAGCGGACGTTCACAGGCCGCGCGATCATGGCGGTGGCGCAGGACCAGCTCGCCTTGCAGCTGATGGCGGCAAGCCCGGTTCGCATCAAGCGCACGGCATTCGCCATATCGGTCGCCACCGCCGCGATGGCGGGCGCCTTGTTGATCATCATCCAACCGGTCGAGCCGTCGGTCGGTCGCGAATATATTGGTCGCGCCTTCGCGATCTGCGTGCTGGGCGGCCTGGGAAGCCTCACCGGCACCTTGATCGGCGCGATCTTGATTGGCATCGCGGAGAGCGTTACTTCGACGTTCTTCGGGCCGTCGTGGGCGCCGGCAGTATCGTTCGGCCTGCTGCTCTTGACCTTGGCGTTCCGCCCGTCCGGGCTATTGGGGCGTTAGGCCGTGCGGAATTTGAGTTTCGCCCTTATAGCCACGGTGGTCGCGGCTTTCGTGTTCGCGGGAGCGCGCGCCGTCAACAGCGACTACTTGTTTTTCGCCGGCTACACAGTCCTTCAATTTGTCGTCTTGGCCACCGCCTGGAACATTCTTGGCGGATATACCGGCTACGTGAACTTCGGCAGCGCCGCGTTTTTTGCGCTCGGGGTGTACACGACCGTGTTTTTCACCAAGCTCTATCCCCTTCCCATTCCGCTGCTGGTGGTCATCGGCGGGGTGGTTTCCGGTCTCGTCGGCGTTGGCATGGGCTACCTCACATTGCGGTTGCGCGGCGCATTCTTTGCGATTGCGACCCTGGCGCTGGCTGTGGTGCTGCAAACACTGATCGTCAATTGGCATTTTGTCGGCGGCTCGCGCGGTGCCTACGTTATCCGGCCGGCGAGCGTCGCCTTCCTCGACAGTTATATCCAGTACCTGTTCCTGATCATGCTCACGGTCGCGGTCATCGCGCTCATTGCGGCGCGCGCGATCGAGCGCTCCTCGCTCGGCTACGGCTTCGCCGCGATACGCGACGACGAACTGGCTGCGGAGGCATTGGGCGTGCCGACGCTCAAGCTGAAATTGATCGCGACGGCGCTATCCGGCGCCTTCATGGGAATGGCGGGCGCTCCGTTTCCCTATTATATCGGCTACGTGCAACCGGCTACCGCCTTTGGCTTGGAGTACGCGGTCAATTCCATTGCCATGCCCATGATCGGTGGAACGGGAAGCTGGATCGGGCCGCTGGTCGGAGCGATTCTACTCGGCTCGCTGCAACAAATCGCGACCGTGACGATCTCCTCGGCCGTCAACCTGTTGCTGGTTGGTCTCCTCCTGGTCGCCTTCGTCATGGTTGCGCCGAACGGGTTTGTTGGCCTCATTCGAGAATTTCTGCTCATTGCAGCGCCTTCGCGGCTCAACGCAAGGGCCGTTATTATTGTTATGATCGCGACTTACTGTTTCGTCGGCGGTATCCTGGGCATTGTTCTCAATCTGTCAGCCGTTATGGCGCCGAACTCTGTGCTGGCAGCGATCGGTGCGACCGGACTGATATTAGCTGTCTTCAATCTCGTATCCGCTTACGGGCTGTTGAAGCTCCAAAGCTGGAGTCTTGTGCTAACGACCATCGCATTTGCAATTTGGATTCCGTTTTCGGCATTTTATCTTTGGCTAGATTACGCGCCGACGAGTGTCGCCTTCCGGGCGGTGGTGATCGTCATTGCCCTTGTCGCTCTCTATTATCTGCAAACGCAGCACGTCAAGCTGCTATATCGCACTCCATTGAGCGAAGGGCGGGTGATGCCATGAGCACACCGCTTCTCGAAGTCACGGGCCTCAGCAAGCGCTTCGGCGGCTTCGTTGCGCTGGAAAACCTCGACTTGGCAATCCACAGCGGCGAGCGCGTGGGCCTGATCGGACCGAACGGCTCCGGCAAATCAACGCTCGTCAACTGCCTGTGCGGAACGCTGATCAACGAAACCGGAACAGTCCGCTTTGAAGACCGCAATCTCGCCGGCCTCACCGCCCATGCGCGCACACGCTTGGGAATGGCGCGGAGCTTTCAATTACCACGACCGTTCTTCAGCATGACGATCGCCGACAACATTCGCGTGCCGCTGATCTATGCAGTCAACTCGCGGCCCGGCGTCCGGTTATCGGAAAGCGAAATTGGCGAGCGATGCATCGCGTTATTAGATCTCGTCGGCCTGAAGGACAAGGCATCGCAGCGCCCCGTCGATCTCACCCAGGTCGAGATGCGAAAACTCGAACTGGCCCGCGCCATGGCGGTGGAGCCAAAGCTGCTGATAGCCGACGAAGCCATGGCCGGCCTTTCGGGCGTCGAGGTCCACGATATCGTCACACTCCTGATCAAGCTGAACGAACGCGGCGTCACGGTTGTTCTCATCGAGCATATCATGCGCGCCGTGATGCAATTCTCGCAACGTTTGATCGTGCTCGTCTCCGGCAAAAAGATCGCAGATGGGCGGCCCGACGATGTTATTCGCGATCCGGAAGTCGTGAGGGCGTACCTTGGCCAGTAGCATCATCATCGCGGGCGTGCATGCCGGTTATGGACACGTGCGGGTGCTTGAGGACGTTTCGCTGAATGTCGGCGGCGGCGAGACCGTGGTTCTGCTCGGCACCAATGGCAACGGCAAATCGACGCTGATGAAGAGCATCCTGGGAATCGTGCGGCCCAGCGCCGGCAGCATCGAAGTCAATATTGACGGCGAGCGGCATGATCTCATCGGCATGACGACCGAAGACATCGTCGATCTCGGCATCGCGCTGGTGCCCGAGGGCCGACGTCTGTTTCCGCGCCTGACCGTGGAGGAAAATCTCTTGCTGGGTGCATTCCGTCGCAAGGCGCGGCGGGAGATTACCGGCAACATGGCGTTTTGCTACGAGTGTTTCCCGCGGCTCGCCGAACGGCGCCGGCAGCTCGCGGGATCGATGAGCGGGGGCGAGCAGCAGATGCTGGCGCTCGCGCGCGCGCTGATGCTGAACCCGCGCATTTTATTGATCGATGAGCCGTCGGTGGGGTTGGCGCCGGTGCTGGTCAGCCGCACGATCGAGAAAATCAAGGAGCTCAAGGATCGCTATGCGCTGACCGTTCTGATGGCCGAGCAGAATTTTACGCAGGCGCTCCGTATCGCCGACCGGGGCTACGTCATCGTGCATGGCAAGATCGAGTTCGAAGGCAAGTCGGCCGACGAGCTCAACAACAACGAGCTCATTCGAAAATTTTATTTGGGAATGTGAAAGCCGCCGCGCGTACAGCCTGCTAGCCACCCGCAACCAGGGAGAGATAGCGAAGAGACCGCTTAACGCAAAAACGCCGCGCAGTTGCCAGCGCGGCGTTTTGATGTTGGCTCCTAGACGACGTTACGGCCTAGCCTTCTCGAAGGGATAGATGAGACTGCCGGTCTTGAACTCGTTCGGAGTGAGAACGGTCTGATAGCTCATGCCGCGCCACACATCGAGGCCGGAACCCGGTTTGATGTCGTGATACTGCACCTGCAGCATCGCGCCTTTCTCCCATTCGCCGCCCTTGCCGAACTTGATGTCACCCATGATTGTCTTGAAGCTGTTCTTGCCGATGTATTCGGCGAGCTTGTCGTCGTTGAGGCCTTTGGTCGCCTTGACGGCGTCGCCGAGCACCTGGATGTAGGCATAGCCCCACCCGCCGAGGTAATAGCCGAGCGGATCGACGCCTTCGGCACCGGCGCGGGCCTGATACTTCTTAAAGAAGTCCTCGGTGCCTGCGAACATCATCTTCTTGTCCGGAACCCAGGTCTCGTAATTCACGAAGCCATTGAGCAAGGGCCCAAGCTGGTTCTTGAACACGGTTGCCTGCAAACCAACCATGGCGCCGCCGATCATCTTCGGCTTGTAGTTGAGTTCGTTGACCGACTTGACGATGCCGACGGAGTCGAGCGGATATGAGCAGACGCACACGATATCGGGAGCGACCGCCTGGATCGCGCGCACAACCGGCGAGAAGTCGGTGGTGGTCGGCGGATAGGTCTTGTCGTAGACGATCCTGAGGCCGTGCTTCTTGGCGTTCTGGCGTGCACCTTCGCAGGCGTTGTTCGAGAATTCCTGGTCGGCGGCGATCAGCGCGACTGTCAACGGCTTCGGAGTCTGGGCCGCGGCCGCCTCAAAGAAGCCCTCGGTGAAGGACGGCTTCGTGATCGGCCCGGTCGGGATCATCGCGAAGAACTTGTTGTATTTGAACTCACCGTTTACATCGAGCCCGAATAGAATGATGAAGACCTTGCCCTTTGGTATCACGGCCGTCATGGCGGCAGCCGCCGGCACCGTGGCGTAAGGGCCTAGGACGAGATCGACCTTGTCGACTTCGAGCAGCTTGGTATAGATGCCGGGCGTCGGACCGGCCGCGCTCTGGTCATCGTAATACACGAGCTTGACCGGGCGACCGAGCAAGCCGCCCTTGGCGTTGGTTTCCTCTTCCCAGATCTTCATGCCGAGCAGCGCCTGCTTGCCGTTGGCGGCGAGCGGTCCGGTCTGCGACATGCTGAAACCGATCTTGATCGGCTCGCCACTTTGCGCAGAAGCTTCCGTCGACAGCGCGGCAATGGCGACCGCCGCCAATAGCCCGACGCCCACGCGTTTGATGCCGTGAATCATGAATATTCCTCCCAGTTACAAGCCGAATTCAATTCTTGTGGCGGCTCACTGACAATATTAGCCGCAAACACGGCGGCGACGCCAGAGCCTGTCCCAGGCGGAGAACGGGTTGGGCCTGCGCCCGATCAGCGCGGTGTGGCATCTCCGCCGTCGATCATGATGGTTTCGACCTCGCCCGCACCATTCTGCCGCAACGCGGCAATGGCCTTATATTCCGGCGATTTGAAGCAGGCGACGCCCTGTTCGAACGTCGGAAACTCGATCACGACAAACCGGCGAAACTTGTCCGGTCCTTCGAGAATTTCGAACCGGCCACCACGCGCCAGCACCTTACCGCCGTGCTTGGCGATGATGGCGGGAACGGCGTCGGTATATTTCTTGTACTGCGCGGGATCGATAACGCGCGAGCGGGCGACCCAATAGGCAGGCATGCGTAACTCCGGACTTGTCAGTTTTGCGGAAATCCAACGACTGGCGGACGGCCACATCGTCCAACGCGCGCTAGACAGCGTTGGCTAGTTGGTCGAGACTGCGCAAGCTTGTTTCGAATGTCAAAGACCATCGGGAGGCCTGTCATGGCGCTCGCTTTCATTGAACATTTCCTGATCCAGTCGGCCGATATCGAAGCGACCAAGGACTGGTGGGTCAAGGTGCTTGGCCTGCGCGTGGGCCCGTCGCCCGATTTCAAATTTCCGGTTTATTGGCTTTATATCGGTGACCGCGACGTCCTCCACCTGACGCAGGGCGGCGCGAGCGTCAGCGATAACCGGCTGAAGTACCTCGGCCAGCAATCGCAGGCGACGAAGGGTTCGGGCGTCGTCGACCATATCGGCTTTCGCAGCACCGGCCTTGATGAGACGATTACCCATCTGACCAGGCTTGGAATTGATTTCAAGGAACGCCAGGTCAACGACCAGGGCCTCTATCAGTTGTTCCTGTTCGATCCAAACGGCGTCAAGGTGGAACTCAACTTTGCCGTTGTCGAGGCCAAGGGCCGTAAGGCGGCACTGATGGCGTCCGAGTTGCCTGCGGAAGCGGCACCAAACTGAACAGCGATGGTTGCTCTGCCGCGCGCCGGCGCAGACCGGAACGGCAGTCAAGGGAGGATGCGATGGATCGACGCGACTTTCTGATCGGCACTGCCGCCGCGGCGGCGGCAACCATTCCCGGGCATGCCTTATCGCAAGATGCCTACCCGTCGCGCACGATCACCGTGATCAATCCGTTTCCTCCGGGCGGCGCGACCGATGTTGTGACGCGACCGCTGATCGCGGCGCTCGAACCCATTGTCAAACAGGCGGTCGTGCTGGAAAACAAGTCCGGCGCGGCCGGCGCCGTCGGCGCCCAAGTGGCCGCCAGCGCCAAGCCGGACGGCTATACACTGCTCTCGCACCTGCCCTCGCTTGCTGGCTTTGCGGCAGTTGATGAGTTGTTCGGAAGGCAACCGAAATTCACCAACGCAGACTTCATTCCAATTGCGCGCATTATTGCCGACCCGTGTCTCATCATCATCAACGACCAGCAGCCCTACAAATCGCTCAAGGACCTGGTTGACGACGCCAAAAAGCGGCCGAACGAAATCCTGTTTTCCTCGTCGGGTCTCTATGGCGCCCTGCACATTCCCATGGCGCTGTTCGCGAAGTCTGCCGACATAAATCTGCGCCACCTGCCGACCGCCGGCGGCGGCCCGGCATTGACCGCGCTCTTGGGCAACAACGCGCAGATCCTTGCGTCGTCGGTTTCGGCCTGCCTGGCGCAGGTGAAAGCCGGCAAGGCACGGCCGCTTGCCTCGTTCGGAGCCCGGCGTCCGAACGCGCTACCGGACGTGCCGACGCTGAAGGAACTCGGCTTCGATGTCGAATATTACCTCTGGGTGGGCATCTGGGCGCCCAAGGGAACACCGCAAACCGTAATTACCTATTTGCGCGGCGCCATCGACAAAGCCGCACACACCGAACAGTTCAAGGCCGCACTCGCCAACCTCGGTCAGGAACTCGATTACCTCGACCAGCCGGAATTCACAAAATTCTGGGAGGCGGACAGTGCGCGCATACAGGCCGCGGTACGCCAGATCGGCCGGGTACAAGGATAGCAAGCGCACCTGAGAGAGCGGACTGAATTGTGATCTTGCGCACCGATCATGTTGCCGGCGGCGCGGCGGTCGCCGTCGGCGTAATCGTGTTTGCCATCAGCGGTGATTTGCCGTTCGGAGCGCTGGCGTTCCCCGGTGCCGGAATGCTGCCAAAATTACTGTGCGGGCTTCTGATTGTTGTCGGCCTGGCGCTGCTGATCCGCGGCCATCGCAGCGAGCCGGCATCGACGACGCGATGGGGCGACCTGCGCCATGCGATACCGGTTTTCGCGATCGCCACGACCGTGGTCGCAGTTTACACCACGCTTGGCTTCATCCTGAGCATGGCGTTGATGTTGTTTGCGCTGGCACTGCTCGAACGACGGCCGCCTGTTCACGCCGCCCTGTTCAGCATCAGCGTGAGCATCGGCACGTACGCGCTTTTTGCCTACGGCCTTAAGTCCCCGCTCGAGCACGGGCTGTTCGGGTTCTAGCGGATGGAGAGCACGGTCGACAGTCTGCTGCTCGGATTTTCAGTTGCGTTCCGCCCGGATATTCTTTGGTACGCGTTCTTGGGTTGTCTGATTGGCACCCTTGTCGGCATTCTGCCGGGAATTGGTCCGCTGACCGGTATCAGCATTTTGTTGCCAGCTACCTATGGCCTCGATGCCACCAAAGCCGTGATCATGCTCGCGGGCATCTACTACGGCTCGCAGTATGGCGGTTCGACCACGGCCATTCTGATGCGCATCCCCGGCGAAGCCTCGTCGGTCATGACGTGCATCGATGGCTATGCCATGACGCAGAAAGGGCGCGGCGGCGCGGCGCTGTGTATTGCCGCCGTCGGCTCCTGGTTTGCGGGGACGTTTGGCGTCCTGGTTTTGACGCTGATCGCACCGCCGCTTGCCATTTTCGCGCTGCGGTTTGGACCGCCCGAGTACACCGCCCTGCTCGTGCTCGGCCTCGTCATGCTGGCCTACCTATCCTCGACATCCTTGCCGCGCACGCTGCTGACGGCCGCCATTGGAATGCTGCTCGGCACCATCGGCATCGACACCATGACCGGGCATTTTCGCTACTCATTTGGGATCGCCGAACTAGGCGATGGCATCGGCATCGTGCCGGTGGCGGTCGGGCTCTTCGGCCTTGGCGAAATCCTTTCGACGCCGAGCGCCAACGTCGCCGGCAAGGTGCTGGCGCCGCGGCTGCGCGAGTTGCTGCCCAGTCGAAAGGAGTGGCGTCAATCCGCCATGCCAATCGCGCGCGGCTCATTGCTGGGCTTTCTCGTCGGCCTGACGCCGGGCTCGGCGCATATCATTTCAAGTTTTCTGTCGTACGCCATCGAACGCCGACTGTCGTCGCGGCCGGAGGAATTCGGCCACGGCGCGATTGCCGGCGTCGCCGGCCCGGAGGCGGCGAACAACGCGGCCTCGACGGGCGCCTTCGTCCCGATGCTGGCGCTCGGCCTGCCTACCGGACCGATTACCGCGGTGCTGATCGCCGCATTGCTGATCCACGGCATTCCTCCGGGACCGACGCTGGTTGCGGACCATCCCGAGGTGTTCTGGGGCTTCGTGGCGTCGATGTACGTTGGGAACCTGATGCTGCTCGCGCTCAATCTGCCCCTGGTCGGTCTTTTCGTCAGCGTTCTGCGAATCCCATACGCATATCTTTTTCCGCTCGTGATCATGTTCTGCGTGGTTGGTGTCTACGCCGTGAACAATTCCATCGTCGACGTCTGGATCATGCTCGCCATGGGCGCGCTCGGCTATCTGATGCGCAAATTCGATCTTGACCCGGCACCGCTGGTTCTCGGGCTGGTGATTTCGCCGACCTTCGAGATGAGCCTGCGGCAATCGCTAATCATGTCGAACGGACACTGGATGATTTTCTTCCAGCGCCCGATCGCGCTGGCACTGCTGGCGATCGCCGCGGGATTGCTCGCGCATTCCGCCGTATCGCTGACGCGCCAGCGGCACGACTGGCGCACAAAACTCGCCGAGGCGGAAAAAGGCGAACCGGTGTCCTGAGGCGGGACAGAAGCGCAGCCGCCGGGGCGAGGTCGCGCTCATTCCACCTTCTTAATCTTGGCGTCCTCGATCACTTTTGCCCACTTCTCCACTTCCGTCTTGATCAGCGCGCCAAATTCGGCGGGCGTGCTCGGGGTAAGTTCGTAGCTGAGTGCGGTCAGCCGCTCTTTCACGTCCGGCAGCGCAACGATCTTCACCACCTCGCCGTACCAGCGGTCCACAATTTCCTTGGGCGTTCCGGCGGGCGCCAGAATGCCCTGGAAGAACGTGGTCTGCTGCTCCGGAACGCCCGCTTCCACCACGGTCGGGATGTCTGGAAACCCGCTCAGACGGCGTGAGCCCGTCACCATCAACGCGCGGACGCGGCCATCCTTGATGTAGGTCGCGGCCGACGGCAGGCTGAGGAACGCGATCAGGATGTGACCGCCCATCATCGCGTTCATGATCGGCGCACCGCCGTTGAACGGCACATGCGTCAGATCGAGTCCATAGTACAGCTTCAACAATTCACCCGCGAGATGGCCGGTCTGCCCGACACCGGCCGACGCGAAACTGTATTTGCCGGGGTTCGCCTTGATCAGCGCGATCAGTTCCTTGACGTCCTTTGCCGCAACGGATGGATGGACGACGAGTACATTGTACGTCGTCGCCGGAACCGTGACCGGCACGAAGTCCTTGATTGGGTCGTAGGGAATACTGGCGTAGAGGCTCGGGTTGACGACGAATCCGCTGGTTGTGACCAGCATCGTGTAGCCGTCGGGCGCGGCACGCGCGACCGCGCGCGTGCCGGTGTTCCCGCTGGCGCCTGGCAGGTTCTCGACATAAACCTGCTGGCCCCAGTTCTCGGAGAGTTTCTGGGCCACCAAGCGCGCGACGATGTCGGTCGGACCGCCCGCGGCGAACGGAACAACCACTTTCACCGGCCGCGACGGATAGGCCTGTGCCGAGGCGCCGTGCGGTGCCGCGGAGACTGCCGCCGAAAGTGCTGCAAGCCGCAAGAATTGCCGTCGAGCGAGTAGCATTCGATCCTCCCCTATGGTCCTTGCGCCATCATTATCCGGCATAGGCGCCGCCTGCAATGAAATTTGCAGTCGCAGTGCGATCTTGCAATGCGCCGTTGCGTGGCGTGCAGAGATCGGCGCTCCGGGGCGTTCAGGCGCCGAGGCCGCCTTTTTCTTCGACGAAGCGCGCGATCTCGGCAACGCCCCTGCCCTCGCGCAAATTCGTCATCACGAATGGCCGCGCGCCGCGCATTTTTTTCGCGTCGCGCTCCATAACGTCGAGCGAAGCGCCGACATAGGGTGCGAGATCGATCTTGTTGATCACCAGAAGATCGGAACGCGTGATGCCGGGGCCGCCTTTCGATGGAATCTTGTCGCCGGCCGCGACATCGATGACATAGATGGTGAGATCGGCGAGTTCCGGCGAAAACGTCGCGGCCAGATTGTCGCCGCCGGATTCGATCAGGATCAGATCGAGCGCGGGGAATTTCCGCCGCATGTCCGCGACCGCCGCGAGATTGATGGAGGCGTCCTCGCGGATCGCCGTATGCGGGCAGCCGCCGGTCTCAACCCCGGCGATGCGCTCGGGCGCCAGCGCACCGGATCGCACCAGATATTCCGCATCCCACTTCGTATAGATGTCGTTGGTAATCGCGGCGATCTCGTAGCGTCCGCGCAGGTGCTTGCAGAGCGCGTCCATCAACGCGGTCTTGCCGGAACCGACCGGACCGCCGATGCCGACGCGCAACGGGCCATGGGGAGATTTCATGAA
>JBGPOB010000082.1:0-12582 GCA_041487815.1 Xanthobacteraceae bacterium
GCCACGTTCATGAAGCTGAGCAGTTGATCGGTCAGTTCGGTGTCCTTGGTCCCGATCGCGTTGCCCTCCGACATATGATTGTGGGTCTTCAGGAACAGATTGCGCGCGCAGCCTTTCGGCGACTTGCACAGCGCGGCGATCAGGTTCGTCGATTGCTGCTCGATCGCGGGCGGATCGAAGCCGGCCTGCGCCACCATCAGCGGAATGGATGTACTCACCAAGCCCGGCATCGGCGAGTGCTCGGCGTATTTCGAAGTGTCGTCCCCGAAATATTTTCTGTAGCTGTCGCGCGCCATGTCGGCGACCGCCGGATCGATCGGCTCCGGAGACATCAGAATGGCACCGGCGAGCCCGCCACCCGGAGCGGCATGGAATTGCGGGAAGGCGACATAGGTTGCGACATTGCTGCCGCCGGATGACCACCCCATGAGATAGACGCGTGCCGGGTCGCCGCCATGGGCCGCGATATTGGCCCTCACCCACGTGAGCGCGGCCGCAATATCCTGCGCGCCGCTCGGCCATTTCGCCTCCGGCACCAGACGGTAATTGATATTGACGCCGACGAGGCCATTGCGCACCGCCCATAACGCGACGTTGTCCATGAACGGGCTGCCGGGCGTGTACTTGGCGCCGCGCTCGAAGCCGCCGGCATGGACGAAGACCAGCACCGGCCGCGCGCCGCTGGCGCCGTCGGCGGTAAACACGTCGAGCGCGTTGCGCTCCGCCGGGCCGTACTTGACGTCGCGCGTGACCTTGGCGCCGGCGTAGGGCTCCTTGTCGTGCAGCGGTGCGTAGAGCGCGTTCATGCCGCGGCCGTCCACCACGCGGCCGGCGGCAGCGATCTTTTCGGCGATATCCGGCGGCATACCGTCGGCGCGGGCGGGGCCGGATGCCGCGAACAGCGTAGCGGCAAAGGCAACACTGATGATTTGGCGCATGGCGGTTCCTCCTGTACGACCGGCGACCGGTTCTGTTGGAGTGAGCCTAACACGCCCCATCCGGCATACCGATCACGCCTCGGCGAGCGGGAGGGTGACGGGGGCGGGGTTTTCAGTTACGGCTGCCGCATGAAAAAGCCACAACACAAGCGCCGCCGGCCTGCGCGCCTTGACCGGGCTGGAGCACGCAGCGAGCGTCGGGACAAGCGGCCGGGCAGGGCATCGGCTCACGCGCCGAGCGGGGAGTCTCGCCCGGCTCGGACCGCCCGCCCGCCTCGCCCGCCAGCGAAAAGTGCGGAGCCAACCCCGCCGCAAGTACCAACCCAAGTTCAGACCGTCACGGTTTCGATCGACGAGGCCGGGATGCGCGTCGATCGATTTTTGGAGGCAAAATTCCCCGGCCTGTCGTTTTCCCACATCCATCGCGTGATCCGCAAAGGCGAGCTGCGCGTCGACGGCAAACGCGTGGACGGCAAGGACCGCCTCGCAGCCGGCCAAAAGGTGCGCATCCCGCCGATCAAGACGAGCGCCCCGCCGCCGCGCGCCGGCTCGCCCGAGGACGAGAAGACGCGCGCGTTCCTGGCGTCGATCACGCTTCACGAGGATGACGACGTAATCGTGCTGAACAAGCCGATGGGGCTCGCGGTGCAGGGCGGCTCCGGCATGGTCAAGCACATCGATGGCATGCTCGACGTCCTGCGCCAGCGCGACGGCCAGCGCCCGCGACTCGTGCACCGGCTCGACCGCGACACCGCCGGCTGTCTGTTGGTCGCCAAGACGCGCTTTGCCGCCGCCGCGCTGGCCAAGACTTTCCGCACGCGCGCCGCGCGCAAGATCTACTGGGGCCTGGTCGCCGGCGTGCCGAAGCCGAAGCAGGGGCGCATATCGACGTTTCTCGCCAAGGAGGAGCGCGAGGATGAGTCCATTATGCGCATCGCCAAGCACGGCGAGGAGGGCGCAAGCCACGCCGTTACCTACTACGCGGTCGTTGAAACGGCGGCGCAACAACTATCCTGGGTCTCGCTCAAGCCGGTGACCGGCCGCACCCATCAATTGCGCGCCCACATGAATCATATCGGCCACCCGATTGTCGGCGATCCAAAATATTTTTCCAAGGAAAACTGGCAATTGCCCGGCGGCATTCAGCACCGCTTGCATCTTCTGGCGCGCCGGATTGTGGTACCGCATCCGCGCGGCGGCACGATCGACATCACCGCGCCATTGCCGCCGCACATGCTGCAGACATGGAATTTGCTGGGCTTCGACGCCACCCGTTACGACCCGATCGTCGAAGCACCGGAGGAATGAGCGGAGTTATTGTGCCGTGAGCGATCATCCCGGACATCGGCATGCGCGCGCGATCGATATCCACGCGCATTATTTTTCGCAGAATTACCTCGACCTGTTCAACGAGCAGAGCGCGAAATACGGCACTGAATATCGCACCACGGCGCAAGGCTGGTACTTCAAAAGCCCAATTGCCGCGCAAGGTCCGCTGCCGAGCAAGATCATCGATATCAGGCAGCGTGTCGCCGAAATGGACGAGCAGGGCATCGCCGTGCAGGCGCTCTCGCTGACGGCGCCCATGGTTTATTGGGCCGAGCCGGAATTTTCCCACCGCCTGGCGCGCGCCTGGAACGACGACGCCGCGGCCGCGCACAAAGCGTATCCGGACCGGTTGGTGGTGCTGGCGACGCTGCCGATGCTCGATCCGGATCGCGCGATCGACGAGCTCAACCGCGTCAGCAAACTGCCCGGCGTGTGTGGCGTCTACATGGGCACCAATATCAACAGCCGCGACCTCGACGACGCGTTGTTTGCGCCGATCTTCGCGCGCATCGAGGCGCTCGACCTGCCGGTGTTCCTGCATCCGCAGCAGACCATCGGCGGCGCGCGGCTCGCTTCGTTCTATCTCAACAATTTTCTCGGCAATCCGTTCGACAGCGCGATTGCCGCCTGCCATTTGATCTTCGGCGGCGTGCTCGACCGCCATCCGAACTTGCAAGTCAATCTTCCGCATGCCGGCGGCGCGCTGCCGGGGCTGATCGGGCGCATCGACCACGGCTGGAAGGTGCGGCCGGAGACGCGGCACCTGGCGCAGGCGCCCAGTAGCTATCTGCGCCGTTTCACCTACGATACGATTTCGCACTCGCTGTCGATTATGGAATTCATCATCTCGCTGGTCGGGGCCGACCGGGTGATGATCGGCTCCGATTACTGCTTCGACATGGGCTATGAGCGGCCGCAGCACATGGTGGAGGAACTACACATAAGCGCCGCCGATCGCGCACTGATCATGGGCGAGACGGCGGCAAGAATATTGAAGATTTGAACGCCGAAGGTTCTGGTTGTGCCCGGTTGCCGGCCTATATTCATTTTGTGGATCGGGCGGCATGGAGTTCATCATGCGCGGACTGCTTGCGGGCTTGTTTCTGACAGCGAGTCTGGCGATCGCGCCGGCCCAGACGTTGTATAATCCCGCGACGCCGACCGTTCCGCCACCGATCCTGCCGGCGACACCTCCCGCCGCCACGCCCGGCATGGCGCTGCCGCCACCCTTGATCGGGCGCGACTCGCGTTCCGATCAAGGTGCCGCGAATCCGCGCATCCTGCCGGGAAATCCATCGTCCGAGACGTCGAACGACCGTGCGATCCGCTGCGCGCATCAGGGGACCGCACTCGGCGTGCCGGCGGGCGCGATCGGGCAATACTCACGCGACTGCGTGAACAGCCGGTAGATTGTCCGATCCGGGCTCCGCTGCCTGGGCCGAAACCGATTGGGCTGGCCGGTGATCAGCGCAAGCTGGCGTTGAACTTGTCGAGTGTCGCCTGGCCGGGGCACAGCTCTTTCACGTCGAGCGCGTTGAGCGGCGTATCAACCGTGTTGAGATGCGCGTGCAGGTCCTCGGATTCGGGCTCGACGTAGAGGAGGCCGGTGACGACCTGGCCTTTGGCGGCGTGCTTTTGCAGGAAGCCCATCGCCGCCAACCGGTCGTGTACGTCATAATCGGCATCGAGCTTGCGCAGCACGAGCTTGGATCCGTCGTGCTGCTCGACCACTTGCATGGTTCCAGGCGCGTAGTCGACCGCGATCGGTGCGCGGCCGGTGATAACGTCAAGACGATTGACCGCTTCATTGTGTTCGCGGACATAGTCGAAACTCTTGGTCGAACCGACATGGTTGTTGAACGCTACGCATGGCGAGATCACATCGATAAACGCCGCGCCTTCGTGCTCGATCGCGGCTTCGATGATCGGCACAAGCTGGGTCTTGTCGCCGGAGAACGAGCGCGCCACAAAACTCGCGCCGAGCTGCAGCGCCATCGCCGCGAGGTCAATTGAGTTATCGTTATTGGTGACACCACGCTTTGACTTCGATCCGCGGTCGGCAGTTGCCGAGAACTGGCCCTTGGTGAGGCCGTAAACGCCGTTGTTCTCGACAATATAGACCATGTTGACGCCGCGCCGCATGATGTGCGCGAACTGGCCAAAGCCGATGGAAGCGCTGTCGCCGTCGCCGGAAATGCCAAGATAGATGAGGTCGCGATTGGCGAGATTGGCGCCGGTGAGCACCGACGGCATGCGGCCATGCACCGAGTTGAAGCCGTGCGAATTGCCGAGGAAGTAGTCGGGCGTTTTCGACGAGCATCCGATGCCGGAAATTTTCGCGACTCTGTGCGGCTCGATCGATAGATCGAAGCAAGCCTCGATGATCGCCGCCGTGATCGAGTCGTGGCCGCAGCCTGCGCACAGCGTCGATATTTTGCCCTCGTAGTCGCGGTGCGTGTAGCCGAGTTCGTTCTTGGGTAGACCCGGATGATGAAATTTCGGCTTGGCGATATAGGTCATGACACAACCTTTCGCAGCGGCGTCACTTTGAGCCGCTCAAGATGTTCACCAATGGCGCCGGCGATGAAACGCGCGGTGATCGGCGTTCCATCGTAGTGCAGGATCGGCACGAGCCGCACCGGGTCAATGTTGAGTTCGTTCACGATAAGCGAACGCATTTGCGCATCGCGGTTCTGCTCAACCACGAACACGAAATCGTGGTCGGCCATGAAGCTCGTCACGCTGGAATGGAACGGAAAGGCGCGGATGCGCATCCGGTCGAGCATCTGGCCTTTCGCCTCGATCATGCCGATCGCTTCGTCCATGGCCGGAGACGTCGAGCCGAAATAGATCACGCCGTATTTCGTCGGCTTGGTGGAATTGGCGACCAGCGGGCGCGGCACCAGGTCCTTGGCGGTCTCGAATTTGCGCAACAGCCGCTGCATGTTATCGACGTAGGCTTGGCCGTCCTCGGTGTAACGCGCATAGCGATTGCGCGAAGTGCCGCGGGTGAAGAATGCGCCCTTGGTCGGGTGCGTGCCGGGATAGGTGCGGTAGGGAATTCCGTCCCCGTCGACGTCGAGATAGCGGCCAAAATCCTTGCCGGCTTCGAGCTCCGCTGCCGTCATTACCTTGCCGCGGTCGTAAACCCTGGTGTCGTCCCAGGCGAGGGGACGGCACAGACAATAGTTCATGCCGATGTCGAGATCGAGCATGACGAACACCGGCGTCTGTAGCCGATCGGCGAGATCGAATGCCTGCGCGCTGAACTCAAAAGCCTCCGCCGGGTCGTCGGGAAACAGTAACACATGCTTGGTGTCGCCATGGGAGGCGTAAGCCGCGTTGATAAGATCGCCTTGCTGCGTGCGCGTCGGCATGCCGGTAGAGGGGCCAGCGCGCTGTACGTCGAATATCACGGCCGGGATTTCGGCGAAATAGGCAAGCCCGACGAATTCCTGCATCAGCGAAAAGCCGGGCCCCGACGTCGCCGTGAAGGCGCGCGCGCCATTCCAGGCCGCGCCGATCACCATGCCGATGGCAGCAAGCTCGTCTTCAGCCTGCATGATCGCGTATCTGGCCTTCTTGGTTTCGGGGTCGTGCCGTAGCCGCCTGCAATGCGCGGTAAAGGCGTCCGCCAGCGAAGAGGAAGGCGTGATCGGATACCAGGCGCAGACGGTCGCGCCGCCATAAACCGCGCCCAGCGCCGCCGCCGAATTGCCTTCGATGAAGATGCGGTCGCCGACGTTGTTCGCAGCCTTCAGGCGCAGGCCGATGGGGCACTGGATATTGGCCAGCGCCCAGTCGCGGCCGAGATGCAGCGCATGCACGTTGGGCGGGAGCAGTTTCTCCTTGCCCTTGTACTGCTCGGCCAGAAGCCTTTCGATTACCGGTACGTCCATGTCGAGCAAACCCGACAGGGCGCCGATGTAGATGATGTTCTTGAACAGCTGGCGCTGGCGCGGGTCGGAGTAAGTCTTGTTGCAGATTTCCGTCAGGGGCACGCCGATGACATTGATGTCGTCGCGGAATCTCGCGGCCGGTAGCGGCTTGGTGCAATCGTAGAGGAGATATCCGCCCGGCTCGATCGCGGCCACGTCCTTGTCGAATGTCTGCGGGTTCATGGCGATCATAAGATCGACACCACCGCGCGCACCGAGATGGCCGGCTTCCGACACGCGTACTTCATACCAGGTCGGCAGTCCCTGGATGTTCGATGGAAAAATGTTGCGCGGCGACACCGGGACGCCCATGCGCAAGATAGCGCGCCCAAACAGCTCGTTGGCGCTGGCAGAACCCGAGCCATTGACGTTGGCGAAGCGGACGACGAAGTCGTTTACGCTGCTGATCTGGCTCGAGTTTGGCATGTGTCTTCCGCGTGCGTCATATCAATCAGGTACTTTTGCATGTCCCAGGCTCCGGTCGGGCAGCGCTCCGCGCACAGCCCGCAGTGCAGGCACACATCTTCGTCTTTCACCATCACGCGACCGGTCTTGAGGCCGTCGGCGACGTAGATATCCTGCGTGGCATTGGTGGCCGGCGCACTCAGGCGCGCGCGCAGGTCGGCTTCGGCACCGTTCTGCGTGAACGTGATGCAGTCCATCGGACAGATGTCGACGCAGGCATCGCACTCGATACAGAGCTGCGAGGTGAAAACGGTCTGCACATCGCAATTGAGGCAGCGGTGCGCTTCCTTTAGTGCCAGCTTGTCGTCGTAGCCAAGCTCGACCTCGGCGCGGATATCGCGCAGCGCCACGACCTTGTCGCGCAGCGGCACGCGGTAGCGCTTGTCGGCGGAAATGTCGTTGTCGTAGCTCCATTCGTGGATGCCCATCTTTTGGCTGACGACATCGACTTGCGGCAGCGGCCGCTCGGTGATGTCTTCGCCCGAGAGAAGTTTGTGGATCGACAACGCCGCGTCGTGGCCATGTGCCACGGCCCAGATGATGTTCTTCGGGCCAAACGCAGCATCGCCGCCGAAAAAAACTTTTGGGTGAGTCGAGGCCATGGTCTTGGGATCGACCTTTGGCATGTTCCACTTGTCGAATTCGATACCGCACTGGCGTTCGATCCAAGGAAACGCGTTTTCCTGGCCAACCGCGACCAGCACGTCGTCACAGGGAAAATGCTGGTCGGGCTCGCCCGATGGCACGAGCTTGCGCCCACCTTTGTTGTCGTATTCGGCCTTGACCTTTTCGAACACGACGCCGGTCAGCTTGCCGCTTTCGTGGGTGATTTCCTTCGGCACGAGGTAATTGTGGATCGGGATGTCCTCGTGCATGGCGTCTTCCTTTTCCCAAGGCGACGCCTTCATCTCCTCGAAGCCCGAACGCACGACGACTTTAACGTCCTCGCCGCCGAGTCGACGCGACGAACGGCAACAATCCATGGCGGTGTTACCGCCGCCGAGCACGATCACGCGCTTGCCGATCTTGCTCGTATGGCCGAACGAAACGCTCGACAGCCAGTCGATGCCGATGTGAATGTTGGCGGCGGCTTCCTGGCGGCCGGGAATGTCGAGATTGCGGCCGCGCGGGGCACCGCAGCCGACAAAGATCGCGTCGAAATCCTGCGCCAGCAGCGCCCTCATGCTGTCGATGTGCTTGCCGCCGCGAAACTCGACGCCGAGCTCAAGGATGTAGCCGCATTCCTCGTCGGTCACGGCATCGGGCAGCCGGAATTTCGGGATTTGCGTGCGCATCATGCCGCCGGCCCGCGGGTCCTGATCGAAAACGATGCATTGATAGCCGAGCGGCGCGAGGTCGCGCGCGACGGTCAGCGACGCCGGACCGCCACCGACGAGGGCGACGCGTTTGCCGTTCTTGGCCGTCGCCGGGCGCGGCAGCCGCGCCTTGATATCACCCTTGTAATCGGCGGCAACGCGCTTGAGGCGGCAGATCGCAACGGGGTCCTTCTCGACGCGCGCGCGCCGGCACGCGGGTTCGCAAGGGCGGTCGCAGGTGCGCCCCAAAATTCCCGGAAATACGTTCGACCTCCAGTTGATCATGTAGGCGTCGGCGTATCGGCCCGCCGCGATCAACCGGATGTATTCGGGAACGGGCGTATGCGCCGGGCAGGCCCACTGGCAATCGACAACCTTGTGGAAATAGTCGGGCGCGGCAATGTCGGTCGGTTCCATCAACTCCTCTTGCACGCGCACCGCAGGCAGCGCCTCGCCCAGTGACCAGGCGAATGGCGCGCCTTTGTTCCGGCTGTTAACCGCCGAATCCAAGCCGGACTTTAGTAGAGGTGGATCGCAAACGCCACCGCTACCAACGATTAGCGTTGATCTATAAAACATGAGCGTTACCAATAAGCTATGCTGCGATGCAACATCATTTTCGGCGGTCATCCGACCGGCTGCCGGCACCCTGGGAGCAGGCGGGCCGCATCAGCGGCCAGCTCCTGATGGTCGTCGCTCGCCCGCCCGAAATTTGCGTTATCGGTGCGCATCCGGGATGGCCGACCGTGGCTGCTATATCGCGATCGCCGACGACTGGTGAAATGCCAACAGCCAGCGACCGAGTTCATTCACGAAAATATTCGTTCCGACGTTGAAGCTGGAGCTGGTTTGACCGGTCGTGGTTCGCCGCTGCGCCATTTCGACACCGTAAACCCAGGCAACGCCGCCGTTAATCCGGATGGCTTCCGGCTCCATTGACACATCTAATTGCTCGAAAGTCGGCCAATATTCGTCGAACTGCTTCTTGATTGCTTCCCAACCTAGGTGTGCCACGGGCCGGACCGGCGGCGCAATCAGAATGATGTCCGGCGATTGCGCCCAAACCTGTTGCATCGCGCCCATGTCGCGTTTCGACAGCGCGTCATAGAAGGCGAAGTTTGCGGCCTTCACATTATCAATATCGGCTGATGACTGAGACATGGCGTCACCGGCGGCAGGAAAGAGAACCGCGAGCCCAGGGCCCGCAGCAGGCCCAATCAGACTGAGGTCTCGCAACTTGAGCATAGCGGTATCTCACATTTCGGCACATGGGTGTGGTGCAAATTTACGCGTATGATGAACCGCATCCCACAGTCTCGCCGGTTAGGGCGCCCGTGTGCGTGGCCAAAGCGGCGGATGTGTCGTTCGACGAAGGAATTGCACGCGCATTGCGCTTCGGGCAATACGCACTACGGTACTGAGCCATGCGCGACATCTTCGACGACATATTCGCGACGCCACCGCCCGATCCAATAGAGGCCGCGCGCCGCGCCATGCGGCCTAAGTTGCGCAAGCGGTTCTATGCGCGCGCCGCCGTGGGCGCGGATGCGAATGGCGCACATCTAATTCTGCTCGACGACAAGCCGGTACGCACGCCCGCACGTCTGTTGCTTGCCGCCCCGACGCCTACGCTCGCGCGAGCGATCGCGGATGAGTGGCAGGCGCAAGCAGATGTGATCGATCCGGCCCGCATGCCGCTGACGCTGCTTGCCAACACCATCATCGACGGCGTCGCCGCAACGCAGGCCGCGGTAGCGGACGAGGTTGAAAAATATCTGGGCAGTGATCTCGTGTGTTATCGCGCCGAGCAGCCTGACCGCCTGATCGCAATCCAGGACCAGCATTGGAATCCCATTCTCGACTGGGCCCGCACGGTATTGGGCGCGCGCTTTGTCGTTGCCACCGGCATGCGCTTTCTTGCACAGCCGGCAGACGCCGTCGCTGCGGCCCGGGACGCAATTCCACGCGATCCGTGGCGGCTTGGCGCCGTGCACACGGTGACGACGCTGACCGGTTCGGCACTGATTGCGCTCGCGCTGGCGGAAGGCGCAATAGACGTCGACACCGCCTGCGCCGCCGCGCATGTCGACGAAGACTGGAACCTGGACTATTGGGGCCGCGATGCGCTGGCGCTTGCGCGCCGCGAATACCGCCTCGCCGAATTAGGCGCGGCGGCGCAGGTGCTGGCGCTCGTGTCTTAGCGCGTAGTCGGTTAGGCGACGACGGCTTCGCCGGCAGAATGTCGCAGGAGCCGTGGCGTCGGCCATTGGCCGCCCTGCAGGCGCTGGCCGATGGCGGCGCGCGGCCGCAACGGCGCCGCAAATTCTTAACGATCGGTTTACGCACCGTGGCTACGCTTGCGGCGCCACGAGGCTCGATTCGCCTGCGGCAGTTGCGTCCACCGAAGCCAGGAAAGCCCCGTGGACCTTATCGTTTCGCCAACGACCGTCGCGTTCAACACGCAGGCCGGCGCGCCGAAATTGGCGCTGACGCCGGGCCAGATTATTGACGCGCTGGTTCTGCAATTGATCGACGCCACCACCGCACGGCTGCTGGTCGCCGACACCGTCATCGACGTGCAAACGCAGGTGCCGCTGGTGCAGGGCTCGACCGTCAAACTGGCGGTGCGCGGCACTGGCGCGGAAATGCGGCTGGTGATTTTGGAAACGATTCCCGGCCCGGCCGGCGATCCCGCGCGGCTCGCGGCCTTGGCGGCGCGCCAGGCGGCGACGCCGACGCGCGGCGCCGCGGTGGGCGCGCAGACCGCGCCGTCCGACCCGCTGCCCGGTGCGGCGGCTAATGCCGAAGCGCCGGCGACGATCATTGACGCCGATATTGCCCCGCTCTTGCCCGACAGCGCCGAAGCGGCCCGCACGCCGCCGCGCGTTGCGGCGCCGAGCGATAGCCCCGCCATCGAACTCGCTGGCGCCATGCGCACGGCGGCGGCGCGCCAGACCGGTATGGCGCCGGTATTTGCCGAAGCCGCTGCGGTCGCCGAGGCACCCGACCTGCCGGATCAACCGGCCTTGCCGGTCGCCGTGCGCGCCGCCGCGGCGCGGCTTGCGGCGCTGCCGGAGCGGCTTGCCGCGCCCTCCGCCGCCACCCTGCAGCAAGCGATCGCGCGTGCGGGCATTTTCCTCGAAGCCAGGCTCGCTGCCGGCGGCGCGGAAGCCGCGGCAATTGTCGGCGAGGACGTCAAGGCGGTGCTGCTCGGCCTGCGCCAGGCGCTGACCGTGTGGCTCGGCGAAGAGCGCAACGCCGCGCCGCTGCTTGCGCTCAGGAGCGAAGCCGCGCCGCACCCGAGCGCGGTGACGACGGACACCAAAGTTCCGCCGCCGCCGTATCGCGGCGCGCCCGCGCAAGGCCAACCGCCCGCGCTGGCGACGATCGCGCCCGAAGCCACCGCCCGCGACATCGGCGCCGCGCTCTTCCTCACCACTGACGGCGCGCTGGCGCGGCAGACCTTGCTGCAGGCCGCCTCGCTGCCCGATGTCGCCAGCGTTTCGTCGCTGCCGCGCGAGACCGGCGGCGCGCACTGGACGCTCGAGATTCCGCTGCCGACGCCGCAAGGCACCGCCATCGCGCAATTCGAAATTTCCCGCGACGGCCATCGCTCGGCGCCCGCCGAGCGCAAGGCGCCGGTGTGGCGCGCGAGCTTCGCGCTCGACTACGAGCCGATCGGCCCGGTGCATGCGCAGGTTTCGGTGACGGGCACGCAGGCCGCAGTGCGGCTGTGGGCCGAGCGCCCCGCGACCGCCGCGGCGCTGCGCGAACAAATGGGCGAACTTGCCGACGCGCTGCGCGAGGCCGCGCTCGACACCAGCGAACTTCTGGTGCGCGAAGGCTCCCCGCCGCGCCCCGCGCGCCCGAGCGCTGGCCAATTTCTGGATCGCGCCACATGATGCGTCCGCCGCCGCCCGGCTCGCTTGCGGTCGCGCTCGCCTACGACAAGCCGGGCGTGCCGCGCGTGATCGCCAAGGGCGACGGCGAACTCGGCCGCCGCATCATCGACGCCGCGCAGGCGCACGGCGTGCCGATCGAGGACAATCCCGCGCTCGCCGCCGCGCTCTCGGGCGTCGAGCTCGACCACGAAATCCCGCTCGAGCTTTATCGCGCGGTCGCGGAAGTTTTGGGGTTTGTGCTGCGGATGAGCAGGAGGCGGTGAGGGGCGGGGGGCAGAGACGGTTGCGGCCGCATTCGACCATGAATTTCCGCAACTGAATTTCTTTTTATCGCTCGCGCTCCGTCACGGATCGTTCCAGGGCGAGACGGATGTAGCGCTGATAGGACACGCCCGCCTTGGCGGCTCGCTTTTTCACGCTGTCGAGCAGGCCCTTGGACAGCCGCATGTTCACCCGCTCTGTCTTCGGCTTGAACTCGAATTGGACGGATGTCATCCCCGACAGATCATATTGCGTCAGATCGGCGGCGCCGACGAAGTCCTCGGCGGCCTTATCGCTCCGCAGCTTTGGCAATTTCTTTTTCATAGTGCGTGACTTCCCTCTTGTGCATATACCGTGCGCTGATGGGGCGCATAAGCGTCTCGCCGCCGCGCCTGCGTAGCGTGAAGACGAGGAATACGTGACGTCCTTCCGC
>JBGPOB010000083.1:0-12556 GCA_041487815.1 Xanthobacteraceae bacterium
CGCTGGGCGGCGAGCTTGCGCTCTTCCTCGGTTGCCGCGTCGCGCAGCGCCGTCACGGCCTCGAGTGGAAACTTGGAGTCGATGGTCAGCGGGCGTCCGTCGGGGAGAAACACGACGCAGTCCGGCCGGGTATTGTTCGACAAGGTGAACTGAAACTCGTAGCCGCCGTTCGGCAGCCCGTCGCGCACGATCGCCTCCATGCGCGCCTGGCCAAAGGCACCGCGCACCTGCTTGTTGGACAGGACGTCGCGCAGCGACGTCACCTGCAACGACAGGTCGGTAATATTTTTCTGGGCGCTGTCGATGACCGCCAGCCGTTCGTATAGATGTTGCAGGCGCTCGACCGTCTGGCGCGTGGTTTCCTGCATCGACTGGCCCAGCCGGCCGGTCAGCGAATCAAGCCGCTCATTGACGATCCGTGCCAGCTCCGACTGGCGGCCCGCCAAAACCTCGCCCATGGTCTGCACCCGGCCGCTGGTTTCCGACTGAACGCGGGCGATCTCGCCCATGCGGTCTTCCAGTTCCTCGGCGCGCACGGCATGCCGCGCCTCCTCAAGATCCCGCCCGCGCGCCGAGCGCGCCACGACGATCACGACCGCCAGCAGCGTGGCGATCAGCACCGCCGCCAGGAACGCCAGCACCGCGCCGACGGTGATCGCGCTGCCCGCAACCGAAAACAACGTCTCGCTCATGCCGGTGTTTTAGCGCGATTCGGGCGCTCGCGCGAACGAACGGCGAACGCAGTCCTTCCGGCGCCAGATCGCGTTGATTCCGCACGCGGAATTGCTTACATGCCGGTCATGGCGCCGCGCCCGATCATCATCCTCCCGGACAAGAAGCTCCGCACCAAGTCGGCTGCGGTCGGCAAGATCACGGCCGATGTTCGCAAGCTCGTCGACGATATGTTCGAGACCATGTACGAGGCGCCAGGCATCGGGCTCGCGGCGATTCAGGTCGGTATTGCGAAGCGTGTCGTCACCATGGACATCTGCAAGAAGGAAGACTCCAAGGAGCCGCGCGTTTTCATCAATCCAGAAATCGTGTGGTCGTCGAAAGACGTCTCGATCTACGAGGAAGGCTGCCTGTCGATTCCCGAAGTGCATGAGGATGTGGAGCGGCCGGCGCGCGTCAAGGTCAAGTATCTCGATCTCGACGGCAAGGCGCACGAGGAAGATGCCGACGGCCTGTTCGCGACCTGCATCCAGCACGAGATCGATCACCTCAACGGCGTGCTGTTCATCGACCACATTTCCAAGCTCAAGCGCGATCGCATCATCAAGAAATTCACCAAGGCGGCGAAGCGGGAGAAGAGCGAGTGAGGCCTTAATAATTCCTTAACGATCCTCTCCAGAACATTTTTCAAACCCACACTGAAAATTAAGTAACTGATATCATTTAACAATATTCATGATCGACAATTTCGACAAGTTTGATATCATTGATATCAAACAAGGTGCCATATGGCCAATCTGCTGATCCGCGATATCGACTCGGCGCTCAAGCGCAAACTTGAGGAGCGCGCACGCGCGCACCGGCGCAGTCTCTCGGAGGAAGCGAAGGCACTGATCCGGCGCGGCATCGTCGAAGCGCCGCCGCGGGTTGGTATGGGTACGTGGATGTTCTCGCTGCTGCCTGACGAGTATCGCGGCGATGACCTTGTATTTGACGTGCCCGGCGACATCGGCGAGCCACCTGATTTTGGTGAGCCTTCTGATTCTTGATGTTCATTCTCGACACGAATGTGATCTCGGAAGGCTTCCGTGTTCGGCCGAGCGCTATCGTGAAAACCTGGCTCGATGCGCGGCCGCCTGAAGACCTTTTTCTCTGCGCTCCTGTGCTGGCCGAACTACGCTATGGTATCGAGCGACTTGCCGTTGGTGCGCGGCGCGCGGAACTCGAAAACTTGCTTTCTAACTTCGAGAGCCAGCTCTTCGGTAATCGCCTGCTTCCGATCGATCGCGATAGCGCGTACGAATTCGGGCGGATCGTCGCCAAACGCAAATATATCGGACGGCCAATCGCGCCCATGGACGCGTTGATCGCGGCCATTGCAATCAGCCACCGCATGGCGATTGCAACACGCGATACCAACGATTTTGCTGAACTCGACCTCGAACTGATCAACCCGTTCGACCCGGACACAGGCCGCTAATTCTTGCAGCGATATTCCAAGGAAGCTTAATGCCGCTCCGCCTGATCTTCATGGGCACGCCCGAGTTCGCGGCGCCGACGCTCCTTGAAATCGCGGCGCGCGGCTACGAGATCGTCGCGGCCTATACGCGCGCGCCGCGGCCGTCCGGCCGCGGCCTGGACGTGCAGGCAACGCCCGTCGAACGCGAAGCGCGCCGTCTCGGCATTCCGGTGCTGACGCCGGCGACGCTGAAAAGCGCGGAGGCGCACGAGACCTTTCGCGCCCATGGCGCCGACGCCGCGGTCGTCGTCGCCTACGGATTGATCCTGCCGAAGCCCGTCCTCACCGGCGTCCCGCTCGGCTGCTTCAACCTGCACGCATCACTGTTGCCGCGCTGGCGCGGCGCCGCGCCGATCAATCGCGCGATCATGGCCGGCGACGCCGAGACCGGCGTCATGGTGATGAAAATGGCCGAAGGTCTCGACACCGGGCCGGTGGCGATGGGCGAGCGCGTCGCGATCGGCGCCGACACCACCGCCGGCGAGCTGCACGACACGCTGGCGCGGCTCGGCGCCGACCTGATGCTGCGCGCGCTTGGCGCGATCGAGCGCGGCACGCTGACGCTCACGCCGCAGGCCGAAACCGGCATCACCTACGCCGCGAAGATCGATAAGAACGAGACCCGCATCGATTGGACCAGGCCGGGCCAAGCCGTGCATGACCACATCCGCGCGCTGTCGCCGTTCCCCGGGGCGTGGTGCGAGATCGAAGGCGCGCGGGCGCGCATCCTGCGCACCACGATGGCGGACGGCAGCGGCGCGCCCGGAACCATGCTTGACGAAAGCCTGACCATCGCCTGCGGCGCCGGCGCGATCCGCATCCTCGAACTGCAACGCGCCGGCAAGCAGGCGATGAAGGCCGACGATTTTCTGCGCGGGACGCCGCTCGCGCGCGGCGCCGTTCTGCGGTGAACGCCTGTGCCCCGCTATAAGCTCACCATCGAATACGACGGCGCGCCGTTTTCAGGGTGGCAAATCCAGGATAGCGAGCCGTCGGTGCAGGGCGCCCTGATCGCGGCCATCGCGGCGTTTGCGGGCGAGCGCGCCGTCGTGCACGGCGCTGGCCGGACCGACGCCGGTGTGCATGCTTTCGGTCAGGTCGCGCATGTCGACCTTGCGAAGGAGTGGGACACCGACACGGTGCGCGATGCGATCAACGCGCATCTGCGGCCGCAGCCGATTGCGATTCTGTCCGCCGAGATCGTGCCGGACGGTTTTGACGCGCGATTTTCCGCGCTCAAGCGCCATTATCTCTATCGCATCGCCAACCGCCGCGCCGATCTTGCGCTCGACCGCCATCGCGCCTGGCGCATCGCCCGGCCGCTTGACGCGCAGGCGATGCATGCGGCCGCGCAGCACCTTCTCGGCCACCACGACTTCACGACGTTTCGCGCCGCCGAGTGCCAGGCCAAGTCACCGATGAAGACGCTCGACCGGCTCGACGTTTCCCGCGCCGGCGAGGAGATCGATATCCGCGCGGCGGCGCGTTCATTCCTGCACCATCAGGTGCGTTCGATGGTCGGCTCGCTGGCGCAGGTCGGCCAAGGCAAATGGAGCGCCGACGATCTTGCACGCGCGCTGGCGGCGCGCGACCGCACGGCGTGCGGCCCGGTCGCCCCGGCGGAGGGGCTTTACCTGGTGCGCGTTGACTATTGATTTCTTGATTGTCATGCCCCGCGAAGGCGGGGCATCCAGCCGTTGTGCGAGCCCGCTGGATCGCCCGCCTACGCGGGCGATGACAACAAATTTCTTACGAAAAATACCGATCCAGAATTTTCCGGTAGATCGCCGTCAGCGTGACAAGATCGTCGGTCGGCACGCATTCGTCGATCTTGTGCATGGTCTGGTTGACGAGCCCGAATTCGATGACCGGGCAATAATCCTTGATGAAGCGCGCATCGGATGTGCCGCCCGCAGTCGACAGCGCCGGCCTTTTTCCCGTCACATCGGCAACGGCGGCACTAACGAGATCGACGAACGGGCCGGGCTGGGTGACGAAGACGTCGGCGTTCGACGGCTCCCATGCGATGCGCCAGCGTATGCGATCCTGCGCCGCCGCCGTGGCCGCACGGTCCTCGATCAGCGCCCGCAACGATGCACGGGTGTGACAATCGTTGAAGCGGATGTTGAAGCGCGCGCGCGCCTCGGCGGGAATGACGTTGACAATGGTGTTGCCGACATCGACGGAAGTGAATTCCAGGTTCGACGGATCGAAATGCGCTGAACCGGCGTCGAGCGGCTCCGCCCTCAGCGCCGCGATCAGCGCCACGATGCCACGCACGGGGTTGTCGGCGAGTTCCGGATAGGCGACATGCCCGGATGTCCCCTCGACGATCAGCGTGCCGTTCTGCGAACCACGCCGGCCGATCTTGATCATGTCGGAAAGCGTATGCGGATTGGTCGGCTCGCCGAGGATGCAGTGATGGAATTTGTCGCCGCGCGCCGCCGCCCATGGCAGCAGCTTGACGGTGCCGTTGACGGCGACGCCTTCCTCATCGCCGGTGATCAGGAACGAGATCGAACCTTTCGGATTGCCGCCGCGCGCCGCGAGATGGTCGAGTGCCGCCGCCACCCCGCAGGCGATCGCGCCCTTCATGTCGACGGCGCCGCGGCCAAAGAGCGCGCCGCCGGCGATGTCGCCGCCGAACGGCGGATGCGTCCACTTTGCTTCGTCGCCCTGCGGCACCACGTCGGTGTGGCCGGCGAACATCAGATGCGGCGCGCCAGCGCCAATGCGCGCGTAGAGATTTTCAACGTCGTCATGACCGTGCTCCGAGAACGTGACGCGATGCACGCCAAAGCCCGCGCCGTTCAGCAGGCGTTCGAGCAAGGCAAGCGCGCCGCCTTCGCGCGGCGTCACCGAAGGACAACGCAGCAAATCACGGGCGATGGCAACGGGGTCGGCGGTCAAGCGGAAAACGTCAATTCGCGGGCAGTTTCATGAAGCCTATCCTTCCAACGGATCGGGCCCATACAGGTTCGGCCCATGCGTACCTTCCAGACCGCCGAGCTCCACGAGGGCCCAAATCCAGAGCGCGACCGCGCCGAGGCATAACACCACCGCGACGCCGTAGGCGAGCGCCGGACCGTCCGAACCTGCCGTATTGACGGCAAACATGATTGCCGCGGCGACGGCGATAAGCGCGAGCGGAACGCCGTAGAAGACCATCAGCCACCAGCCTGACTTGTTGCGGTCATGCAGCCGCTTGATCACGACTGCGATGCTGGAGATGAGAGACCCAATAATAATGACGATGCTCACGATCGACAGCACCAGCGTCACGCCGTAGTTGCCGTGGCCGATCGTTTGATCCAACGCGAACGCCATGACTTTGTCGATCATTGACACCACCGCAAAGACCAGGATCGCGAGCCAGTATTTTGCGCGACTGATCCGACCGCTGAAGCCAAACAGCAAGTGCCCCCAATTCATTTGCGCCTCCATCGCCGGTAGGTGTTCGGAACTGACCGTGCGGCATTGCACTGTCAAAAAATTCTCATCGACGTCGTAACAACCGCGTTCAGTCCCGCAGCAGTTCGTTGATACTGGTCTTGGCGCGCGTCTTCTCGTCGACCCGCTTGACGATGACGGCGCAGTAGAGGCCGGGCGTGGCAGCACCGTCCTTGCCCGATCTTCCCGGCAGCGTGCCGGGAACGACCACCGAATAGGGCGGCACCTCGCCCCGATGCACCGCGCCGGTTGCGCGATCGATGATTTTCGTCGAAGCGCCGAGAAAGACGCCCATCGACAGCACCGCGCCTTCGCGCACGATCACGCCTTCGGCGACTTCCGAGCGCGCGCCGACAAAGCAGTTGTCCTCGATGATGACGGGGCCGGCCTGCAACGGCTCAAGCACGCCGCCGATGCCAGCGCCGCCGGAAATATGGCAGTTCTTGCCGATCTGGGCGCAGGAGCCGACCGTCGCCCAGGTGTCGATCATGGTGCCGGAATCGACGTAGGCGCCGAGATTGACGAACGACGGCATCAGCACCACGCCCGGCGCGATGTAGGCCGAGCGCCGCACGATCGAGCCGGGCACCGCGCGAAATCCGGCGTCGCGAAACCTATTGTCGCCCCAGCCTTCGAATTTCGACGCGACCTTGTCCCACCACACGGCCTTGCCCGGCCCGCCGCCGATCACCGTCATGTCATTGAGCCGGAACGACAGCAGCACCGCCTTTTTCAGCCACTGGTTGACGCGCCAGCTCTTGTCCGCCTGCTTTTCCGCAACCCGCGCCTGGCCGCGGTCGAGGAGGTCGAGCGCGGCTTCGACCGCCTCGCGCACCTTGCCGGTCGTCGCCGGACCAATGCCCTCGCGCGCCTCGAATGCCGCCTCGATGGTCCGCGCCAGTTGCTCGTGAGCCATGCGGAAACCCCCCGGATATAATGAATCGTTGTGTCGCCGACGTATCCGGTAGAGCATGATCGGGAAGAGTTGCAGACTCTTCCAACAAGATCATGCGCAAGAATTATAGGCTGGCAGGTCCTGGTGATTCCATCTGAAACGGCCCCGCTCTAAAGTCAACGGGGGATGCAAGCATTGCAAGGGTGCGCCATGCATGACGACGCCGGGCGTGGAGTTTGGGCAAGGGTGCTGATGGCCGCAGCCGCGATGGCGTTCGCGCCGCCGGCGCTGGCGCACCACGTCATGGGCGGGGCGATGCCGGTGACCGCCGTGCAGGGCCTGTTGTCGGGCCTCGGCCATCCGATCCTCGGCATCGATCATCTGGCGGCGGTGATCGCGGTTGGCATGCTGGCCGCGCGGCGCGACTACGGCATTGTGCTGGCGGTGAGCTTCGTCCTCGCCATGATCGCGGGCGCCGCGGCCCATGTCGCCGGCACGAATGTTCCCGCGGCTGAGATATTTGTTGCGGCGTCGTTGCTGGCGCTAGGCGTCGCGGTGTTGGCGCTTGCAGACATCGGCATTCCGGCAGCCTTCGCGCTCTTCGTCGGCGTCGGCTTGATCCATGGCTATGCGCTTGGCGAGTCCATTGCCGGAGCCGAAGTCGCGCCGCTCTACGCCTATTTTGTCGGGCTCGCCATCATCCAGTCGATCATTGCGCTAGGTGCGCTCGCAGCCGCACGATGGCTAACCGCGCGAGCGCATTCTCCAGTGCCGCTGCGGCTTGCCGGCGCGGCCATCATCGGCGTCGGCTTGATCGCGCTGATCGCGGATGCCGCACGTGCCGCAGCGGGCTGACCTGACCGGTTGTGCCGTTTGCCCCGTTGCCTATAACCCCCGGAGACCAAACCACCGGACGATAGTGCAAGCCCATGGCTGGACATTCCCAGTTCAAGAACATCATGCACCGCAAGGGGCGGCAGGACGCGATCAAGTCCAAGCTGTTCGGCAAGCTCGCGCGCGAAATCACGGTCGCGGCCAAGCTGGGCCAGTCCGACCCGGCCATGAACCCGCGCCTGCGCGCCGCCATCATCGCCGCGCGCGCGGAAAACATGACCAAGGATTCGATCGAGCGCGCCATCAAGAAAGCGCTGGGCGGCGACAGCGAAAACTACGAGGAGATCCGCTACGAGGGCTATGGCCCGGGCGGCGTCGCCATCATCGTCGAAATCCTCACCGACAACCGCAATCGCGCGGCGGCGGATGTGCGCTCCTATTTCACCAAGGCCGGCGGCAACCTGGCCGAGACCGGCGCGGTCTCATTCATGTTCGACCACGTCGGCGTGATCGAATACGACGCGGACAAAGCCAGCGCCGACGCCATGCTCGACGCCGCGATCGAGGCCGGCGCCGACGACGTGGTTTCCGCCGACAGCGGCCACGAAATCTACGCCGCGCAGGACTCGTTCCGCGAGGTCGCCAAGGCGCTGGAGCGGAAGTTCGGCGAGCCGCGCAAGGCCGCGCTGGTCTGGAAGCCGCAGAACAATATCGCCGTCGACGACGAGAACGGCGAGGCGCTGCTGAAACTGATCGAAACGCTCAACGAACACGACGACGTGCAGAACGTCTATGCCAATTTCGAAGTGTCGGACGCGCTGATGCAGAAGATGAGCGCGTGAGGATGTTGGCTTTCTCCTCTCGTCATGCGCGGGCTTGTCCCGCGCATCCCGATGAGGCGGGCACAGTTCGTCCCTGAGCGAGATGGCCGGGACAAGTTTACACTTGGGCCCGCCAAAGGCGGGACCCGGGTGCCCGGCCACGACGAATCGTCACCGCAGCACCCCATCGAACAGCGGCAGGCTGATCAGCGCCGCCGCCGCCACGATGACATAGGCGACATTGCGGTAGAGCTGCGCCGACGCGCCGCGAAAAAAGTAGGTTCCGAGCCACAGCGCGATGCCGAATGTCGGTCCGACGATCAGTGCAAGCGCGAAAATCTCGGCGTCGAACACGCCTTGCAAAAGATATGAGACGATCAACGCGCCGCCGCTGATCTCGAAATAAACCAGCAGGTTGGCGCGCATGACGGCCGGCACGGCCGTACTCAGCCAATAGACGATCAGCGGCGGGCCGCCGATCTGCGTCGCGCCGGCGCCAACCCCGGCAACGGCGCCGATCGCAAGCTTGGCGCCGAGCGGCGTCGTGCCACGATAGCGCCAGCCCGAGATCAGCACCGCCAACAGCCCGAGAATGAGCACAGAGATGACCCAGCGCAGGATCGCCGGATCGACGATCAGCAGCAGCATGGTGCCGAGCGGAATGCAGAGCGTGGACGCAATGCCGATCGGAACCAGTTCCGCCCAGTTGCACTCTTTGCGGGCTTCGATGGCCGGCAGCAGCGCGCCGGTGAAGTCGATCAGCACCAGGGTCGCGGCGGCTGCGCGCGGCGCGTAGATCGCCGCTATCAGCGGAACATAGATGAGCGCCGAGCCGAAGCCGGAAAATCCGCGCACCACGCCGGAGAGCGCGGCGATTCCCAACGCCAGCGGCAGGCGCGGATCGGCGGAGAGCGCCGCAAAAGTCTCCAAGGTTGGAAAATCGGCCATGGCGGGAAGGCACCTGCGCAGGCAGCACTCTTAGAGCGCATTCGGCAGCGGCGATATGGGATTGACGCAGCCCCGGCGGTCCGCCCGGTTATTGCCGCCATGCCCGCGCGAACCGCCGGTCGTCGCTGTGCCAAAACCCCGAATTGGCCTCGGTGTCCGGCCCCCGATTCGGCTATGAAAGCCGCATGGGCACGCAAGCGATTCGCCCGATTCGCATTCTGGGCATCGATCCCGGCCTGCGCCGCACCGGCTGGGGCGTGGTCGAGACCATGGGCAACCGGCTGAGCTTCATCGCCTGCGGCTCGGTTGCGACCGACGGCAAGGCCGAGCTCGCGACGCGGCTGGTCGCGATCCATGACGGGCTGACGCGCATCCTGGAAGAATTCAGGCCGGACGAGGCCGCGGTCGAGGCGACTTTCGTCAACAAGGACGCGTCGGCGACGCTCAAGCTCGGTCAGGCGCGCGGCATTGCGCTCTTGGTGCCGGCGCGCGCGGGCGTCAGCGTCGCCGAATACGCGCCGAACCTCGTCAAGAAAACCATCGTCGGCGCCGGGCACGCCGAGAAGGCGCAGATCCGCATGATGATCGGCGTGCTGTTGCCGAAGGCGGACCCGGAAAGCGAGGACGCCGCCGACGCGCTGGCGGTCGCGGTGACGCACGCGCATCACCGGCAGAGCGTCTTGCTGAAGGGGGCGGCACGATGAGACATCAATGGGCGATCCGACTATTACCGCTCCCCGCTTGCGGAGAAAGTTCGACCGCCGAAGCGACCTGTCCGCCGAAGCCCGCAGGACGTAGGCGGAAGCGAAGGCGGTCGGTTGAGGGGGCGTGTCCACGACTGTCATTGCGAGGAGGCCTGAGGCCGACGAAGCAATCCCATTCAAACGCAAAGCCTGACGCGAGATTGCTTCGCTTCGCTCGCAATGACACGTTCCCCCTCACCCGGCTTCCTCGCGCTGCGCGCGCGGAATCCACCCTCTCCCTCAAGAGCCTGCGCCCGGGCGCGCGCAAGCGCGGCCCGGGTGGGAGAGGGTTTTCCCGCGGCGAAGCCGGTGCAAATGTCGCGTTCAATAATTGTGGATGATCCATGATCGGCAAGCTCAAGGGCATCATCGACAGCTACGGCGAGGATTTTATCATTCTCGATGTCAATGGTGTCGGCTATCTGGTGCATTGCTCCGCGCGCACGCTGCAGGCGCTGCCGGGCGAAGGCCAGCCGGTGACGCTCGCCATCGAAACCCATGTGCGCGAGGACCAGATCCGGCTGTTCGGTTTCATGAGCGACGTCGAGCGCGAATGGTTCCGCCTGCTGCAGACCGTGCAAGGCATCGGCACCAAAGTCGCGCTCGCGATTCTCTCGACCCTCAAGCCCGCCGACCTCGCCTCGGCGATCGCGCTGCGCGACAAGGCGGCGATCACGCGCGCGCCCGGCGTCGGCCCGAAAGTGGCCGAGCGCGTCGTCACCGAACTTAAGGACAAGGCGCCGGCCTACACCTCCATCGATCCCGCGATCGTGCGGCTCTCCGGCGACATCGAGGACAGGCGCGCGCCGCGGCCGGTGTCGGACGCCGTCTCCGCGCTCGTCAATCTCGGCTATGGTCATCCACAGGCGGCAGCCGCCATCGCCGCCGCCGCGCGCGAAGCCGGCGATGGCGCCGAGACCAAGGTGCTGATCCGGCTCGGGCTGAAGGAGTTGGGGAAGTGAGCGCTGCGTCGAATGCGCGACAGCAGGCGCGAGGTGAACCCGGGTTGTCATTGCGAGGAGGCCTGGGGCCGACGAAGCAATCTCCATCAATCGGCAAAGTTGCTGGAGATTGCTTCGCTTCCGCCTTCGCTAAAGCTCCGGCGGACTGGCAGCAAGCCCGTCGAAGCCTTGGCGTAGACGGGTCGCTCGCAATGACAGTTTCGCCATCAACCTTCGCGTTGGTGTTCGACGGCCGGCCAGCGGTAATGCTATATTCGCCGCGTGGCAGTGAAGATCGCTGGCAAACCATCGCGGAAATCGAAGGACGACTGATCACCGTGGTCTGGACTTGGCGAGAGGAACGGTGCCGGATTATTTCGGCGAGAAAGGCACGCGATGTCGAAGCAAGACTCTATCGTCAGACATACGCTTAGCGAAATTCGCGAACTCATCGCGCGCGGGGAAGATCGCACGGACTGGTCTGCGGTCGATCGGAAGTCGCAGTCAGCCTTGGAATCTGACATTGCCTCCGACCCTGACAGCGAAGCTGGCAAGGCAACCGAGACATGGGTGCGGGTGCCGCCTGGATTCGAAGTACGGCTTGTCAAGAAATCGGCGTGAACCAGCGGGCGTCGGTTTGAAAACCAGCACTCGCATCCGGAATGGACTGAGCGCGTTGTCGAATTGACGCAACCATGACCACCACGCCCCGCCGCATCGTCACGCCTGAACGCCGCGAGGATGACATCGCCGAAGCCTCGCTGCGCCCGCAAAAGCTTTCCGAGTTCATCGGCCAGCAGCAGGCGCGCAGGAACCTCTCCGTCTTCATCGAGGCCGCGCGGGCGCGCAAGGAAGCGCTCGACCACGTTTTATTCGTGGGCCCGCCGGGCCTCGGCAAGACCACGCTGGCGCAGATCGTCGCGCGCGAACTCGGCGTCAACTTCCGCGCCACCTCCGGCCCGGTGATCGTCAAGGCCGGCGACCTCGCCGCGCTTTTGACCAACCTCGAAGAGCGCGACGTTCTCTTCATCGACGAAATCCACCGGCTCAATTCGGCGGTCGAGGAAATTCTTTATCCGGCGATGGAGGATTTTCAGCTCGACCTCATCATCGGCGAAGGCCCGGCCGCGCGCTCGGTCAAAATCGACCTCGCCAAATTCACCCTCGTCGGCGCCACCACGCGCGCCGGGCTTTTGACCAATCCGCTGCGCGACCGCTTCGGCATTCCGGTGCGGCTGAACTTCTACACCGAGGCCGAGCTTGAGGAGATCGTAACGCGCGGCGCGCGCGTGCTGCGCATCGGCATAACCGGCGACGGCGCGCAGGAAATCGCGCGGCGCGCGCGCGGCACGCCGCGCGTCGCCGGCAGGCTCCTTCGCCGCGTGCGCGATTTCGCCGACGTCGAAAAGGTTTCCGCCATCGACCGCAAGGTTGCCGACCGCGCGCTTCTCGCGCTTGAAGTTGACACCATGGGTCTCGACGCGATGGACCGGCGCTATCTCACGCTGATCGCGACCAGCTACGGCGGCGGGCCGGTCGGCATCGAGACCATCGCCGCCGCGCTGTCGGAGCCGCGTGACGCCATCGAGGACATCATCGAGCCGTTCCTGCTGCAACAGGGCTTCATCCAGCGCACCCCGCGCGGGCGGCTGCTCACCGGCAATGCGTTTAAGCACCTCGGCCTCGCCGAGCCTGCGCGCGACCCGGCGCAGTTCGGGTTGTTTGGCGCGGAG
>JBGPOB010000084.1:0-12470 GCA_041487815.1 Xanthobacteraceae bacterium
CTCGAATGGAGCCAGCGCGAACAGCTGGCGCAGGCCGCCGGCGCAAACGGCGATCTTACCTACGACGACTTGATCCGTGCCGCATCGAGCGGACGCTTCCGCCATTTTCACGAGCGTTTCGTGTTTGGCTCGGTGGGTCACCATTTGGCCGACAAGTTTGGAACGCAAGGATCGCCGATTTCGCTGTCGACTGCCTGCGCGTCCGGCGCAAGTGCCATCCAGCTTGGCCTCGAGGCCATTCGGCGCGGCGAAACTGAAGCCGCGCTGTGCGTCGCGACCGACGGTTCTGTGACCCCGGAGAGCTTGATCCGGTTCTCGCTGTTGTCGGCCCTGTCGATACAAAACGATCCGCCGACGGGCGCGGCCAAGCCGTTTTCCAAGAATCGCGACGGCTTCGTCATGGCGGAAGGCGCCGGTGCGCTCGTGCTCGAAAACTACGACAGCGCCGTTGCGCGCGGAGGCAAGATTCTCGGCGTGATCGAAGGCTGCGGCGAGCTTGCGGATTCGTTTCACCGCACGCGTTCGAGCCCCGACGGTAAGCCCATCATCGGCTGCATCCGCAACGCGATCACCGATGCAGGCCTCGTGCCCGAGGACATCGACTACATCAACGCGCACGGCACTGGCACGCCGGAAAATGATAAAATGGAATGTATGTGCGCGACCGCGGTGTTTGGCGACCGCGTCAAACAAGTCCCCATCTCGTCGAACAAGTCGATGATCGGCCATACGCTGTCGGCCGCCGGAGCGGTTGAGGCGGTCATCACGCTGCTCACGCTGGAGCATCAGCGCATTCCGCCGACCATCAACTACAAGGTGCCCGATCCGGCGATCCCGCTCGACGTGGTGCCTAACACCGCGCGTGACGCCAAGATGCGGCACGCGCTCTCCAATTCATTCGGGTTCGGCGGACAGAACGTTTCGTTGGTGATCGCCCGGGAGCGCGCGGCATGACCGAGCCTGCCGATAAGGGGCAGGTTCTCGTCACCGGTGGCGGTCGCGGGCTTGGTAGTGCCATTGTGCGCGCGCTTGCCGCTGGTGGTCACGGCGTCACGTTCACCTATCGGTCCGCGTCAGCCGAGGCCGACGCGTTGCTCAGGGATTTGCGCGCCGCGCACCCAAACCAGGTCTTCAACGCCGAGCGTCTGGATCTCTCGGACAAGAATGAGGTGGAGAGTTTCGTCGCTACGCTGAAGGACAAGACATTCTCGGGCCTGGTACACAATGCCGGCCAGTCGTACGACGTGCTCGCGGTCATGATGGATCAGACCAAGGCCGAAGCGACGATGCAGGTTAATTTCTGGTCATTCACCAAAATCGCCGGCATCGTCGTTCGTACCATGATGCGCGCACGCAACGGCCGGGTTGTGGTGATCGGCTCGGTGACGGCACTGCAGGCGAACCAGGGCAACGCAGCCTATGCCGCATCCAAGGCCGCGCTGCTCGGCTATGTACGCACACTGGCCGTCGAGATCGCGCGCACCGGCGTTACGGTCAACTATGTCGCGCCCGGCTTCATCGATACCGAGATGCTCGAGCCCTACGCCAAGTTCCGCGAGCAGATGGAAGGCCAGATTCCCGCCCGCCGATTTGCGCGGCCTGACGAAGTTGCCGCGCTGGTTTCATTCCTGCTGTCGCGGCAGGCGTCCTATATCACGGGCGCGATGCTACCGGTTGACGGCGGCCTTTCCGCGGCGCTAGGCATCCACCGCTGAATTTCCATATCTTCCCTCCCGCCCGGAGACGCGCATGCGCGCGCTGACCCTCGTCGCCGACCGCAAGCTCGAACTGGCCGACTTGCCGGACCCGCCGCCTCCGCAGGTGGGCGAGGTGCAGGTACGCGTGCACGCCGTTGGACTCAATCATATCGATGTCTGGGGCTATCGCGGCATGGCGTTTGCGAAGCGCAAGCTGCCGTTGGTGATCGGCGCCGAAGCCGCCGGCGAAATCGCCGCGGTCGGAGCCAATGTATCCGGCTTCAAGCCCGGCGACCGCGTAGTGATGTACGGCGCGCTGACCTGCGGCACTTGCAAGGCCTGCCGGGAAGGCCGCGACAATCTGTGCGAGAACGTGCAAGGCATCATGGGATTTCACGTCGACGGTTTCGCGCGTGAGCTCGTCAACATGCCGGCGCGGCTGGTGATCCCGGTTCCCGCCGGTCTCAGCTATCGCGACGCGGCATGCGCGCCAATCGCGTTTTCCACAGTGCAGCACATGCTATTTGACAACGCGAAATTGCAACCCGGCGAAACCGTGCTGGTTCACGCCGGCGGCTCCGGCATTGGCACCGCCGCGATCAAGATGGCGAAGGCGATCGGCTGTACGGTCATCACCACGGTCGGAGACGATGACAAGGCGAAGAAGGCCAAGGCGCTTGGTGCGGATCACGTCATCAATTACCGCACTGAACGGTTCGAAGGCGTCGTGCGCAAGCTGACCGCGAAGAAGGGCGTCGATGTCGTATTCGAACACACCGGCGCCGATACCTTTCCCGGCTCCCTGCTCTGTCTCAAACGCGGCGGCCGGCTGGTCACTTGCGGCGCCACATCAGGCCCGTCGATCACCTTAAACCTCATGCAGCTGTTTCAACAGCAATACAAGATTTTCGGATCGTTCGGCGCGACGATGAAGAATATCCGCGACAGTTTGACGAAAATGGCGAGTGGTCTTTTGCCGGTGATCGATACAGAGGTTTCGCTGAACGATCTCGAACGCGGGTTGGCGCGGCTTGAAAGCCGGCAGGTGTTCGGCAAAATCGTCGTTACATTTTGATGCCGGGGCCGCAGCCGATGGCGCGCGGTTTGCACCTGCTGAACAAGCGTCTGCGGGCGGCGCTGAGGTCGCTTCTCGACAAGACCGCGGGACTGTTTGTATCCGGGTTGTTGCGCACGATCCGCCGCCTGGATCGCGTCGCGATCAGCAACATTGTTGCCGCCATCATGCGTACCGTTGGTCCGTGGCTGCCCGAGCACCGCATTGGCCGCGCCAATCTCGCCGCGGCCTTCCCTCTGAAAACGTCTGCCGAAATCGAGCGCATCCTGCACGGCGTATGGGACAATCTCGGGCGCGTCGCCGCCGAGTTCGCGCATGTCGACAAAATCTGCGAGGGCGATCCAGAAAGCCGGCAATTCATCTCCTATCGACCCGGCACCGCAGAGCGCTTCAAGGCATTGCGCGACGACGGCAAGCCGGCGCTGATCTTTGCGGCGCATCTCGCGAACTGGGAACTGCCGGCGGTGCTCGCCGCCGCCGACGGACTCGACACGCTCGTTCTTTATCGCCGTCCCAATCTTGATGCGGTCGCAGATGCGGTCGAGCGCATCCGCGCCGGACATATGGGCGAGCTCGTGCCGACGTCGATGACGGCGCCCGTGCGCATAGGTCGCGCGCTTGCCGAGGGCCGGCACGCCGCAATGCTTGTCGACCAGCACTATGTTCGAGGCGTCGAAGTGACCTTCTTCGGCCGCCGTTGCAACGCCAACCCGCTGATTGCAATGCTGGCGCGCGAAGCAGAGTGCGCCATTCATGGCACGCGCGTGATCCGCTTGCCCGATGGCCGCTTTTGTGCCGAAGTTTCGGAAGCGATCATGCCGCTACGCGATGCTGACGGCAAGATCGACGTGCAGGGCACCATGCAGGCGATTACCACCGTCATCGAAGGCTGGGTGCGCGAATATCCGGAGCAATGGCTCTGGCTGCACCGCCGCTGGCGATGATCGGCAAGATTCGAGCGTCTATCTTCCGGTCTTGATCCGCGTCCACAACCGGTTCATCAGCCGCTGGGTCTTGGCGTCATGCGCCGAGATCGTGTAGAGGCGCGCCATCGTGGCTGCATCGGGATAAACGGTCGGATCCTCGATCACGGCAGGCGCGATCAACCGGGGATTCGGCACGTCGCCATTGGCATATCCAAGAAAGTTGCTGTTCTTGGCGGCGACTTCTGGCCGCGACAAATAGTTGATCAGCTCGTGCGCCTCGGCGACGTTGCGCGCGTCCTTGGGAATGGCAAAGTTGTCAAACCACATCTGCGCGCCCTCGCGCGGAATGGCGTAGCCAATCTCAACGCCGTTTTTGGCCTCCGCGGCGCGCTTCTGCGCCTGCTTGATGTCCCCCGACCAGCCGACCACGAGGCAGATTTCGCCGCTCGCAAGTGCGTTGAGATATTCAGAGGAATGAAATTTTCGCACCATGGGGCGGATTTTGAGCAGCAGATCCGCTGCGCGCTCGTAAACCGCGGGTTCCGTGGAATTCGGGTCGAGATTGAGATAATGCAAAGCCGTAGGCAGGATGTCGTCGGCGGAGTCAAGCATGTGGACGCCGCAATCCTTGAACCTGGCAAGGTTTTCCGGCTTGAACACCAGGTCCCAGCTTTCGATCGTTGCATCGCCGATTGCGTTGCGCGCTTTCGCGACGTTATAGCCGATGCCTGTCGTGCCCCACATGTAGTTGACGGCGTACTGGTTACCGGGGTCGTAAGTCGCGAGTCGGCTCACGATGTCGGGCCAAAGATTGACGAGGTTCGGAAGCCGCGACTTGTCGAGCTTGAGAAACACGCCGGCCTTGATCTGGCGTTCGAGGAAATAGGCCGTGGGCACCACCACATCGTAGCCCGATTTTCCGGCCAGCAATTTGGTCTCGAGCGTATCGTTGGAATCGAACGTATCGTAACGGACCTTGATCCCGGTCTCGCGGGTAAAGGAATCGAGAACCGTCGGTGCGATATAGTCGGACCAGTTGTAGAAATTGATCACGCGTTGCTGCTGTGCCCACGCGCTTGTGACCGCCAGCGCGGTGCATACAAACACCAAGGCTCCGGCAATTGGACGGCTCATGTCAGGGTTTGGCGCGCCGCAGGCGCTTTGCACCGGGTGGTTGCGCATCGCGCTCAACGTCAACCAGGCGCGGATTGCGGTAGCACGTGCCGCCAACGCCGGCACGGGTCGCGTTGCATTGCTCCAGTGACTCGAAGCTGCATTCGTTGAAATCATTCATGGTGTAGATGCACCACGGATAGTCATAGTAGTTCCAGAACCCGCCGCTGAATTCGCGCGGTCGGGCGTCGACAACTGTGGATGACAAGACTGCTGACGACAAACACAACGCAGTGGCACTAAGAAGGATTCTCACTGTTGCCCGCATCCCAAAAACCTCACTGTTCAATTGGAAGACCCACGGCCTTCCAGGCTTTCAGCCCGCCGGCAAGGTGCGCGTCGTAAGGCATCCCAGCCGCCTGCGCGACCTGCGACGCCACGACCGAGCGAATGCCCGAAGCGCAATAGAAAACCACGGTGCGGCCTTCGGGATCGGGGATCAGGTCGGGATTGAAAGCCGACATTGGCAGATAGAACGATCTGGGGATGCGCTCAAGCGCGATCTCGCGCGGCTCGCGCACGTCGACGATCAGGACGGTGCCCTTGGCGAGGCCACGCGCGACGTCCTCGGGCTTTAGATCGCGCACGCCACCCCGCCCGCCTGAACCACCAAGCATGAGGACCTCTTTGTAGAGCGCTCGTTAGCTTATTCTATCGCCAAATCTGCCGCCGCCAAAGTCGCGCGTCAGATCATGACCTGGGTGCCGACCTCGACCACGCGCCCGGTCGGAATATGAAAGTAGCTCGAAGCATCATCGGCGGTGCGCGCCAGCGCGATGAACAAACGGTCCTGCCAGCGCGGCATGCCGGATCTTTCCGCCTGCCGCAGCAGCCGCCGCGACAGAAAGAATGACGTCGCCATGATATCGAATTGCCAACCCTGTCTACGGGCAATTGCGAGCGCATTCGGAACGTTGGGTGCCTCCATGAAACCAAAGCTAACAATGACGCGCAAGAATGATTCCCCGACCGGTTCCATCCGCACGCGGTGTTCCAGCGATACACGCGGCGTCTGCTCGATGCGGATGGTCAGGATCACGTTCTTTTCATGCAGGACCTTGTAATGCTTGAGGCTGTGCATCAGCGCGGTCGGCGCACTGGTGGGATCGCTGGTCAGGAATACGGCGGTGCCTGGGACGCGGTGCGGCGGCCGCGTCTCGAGCGAGGCGACCAGTGAATCCAGCGGTGTTTCAAGTCGGCGCGTCTTCTCAAACAGCAGCCGGCTGCCGCGCCGCCATGTGTACATCACCACCATAACCAATCCGCCGAGGGCGAGTGGCATCCAACCGCCGTCGAAGAACTTCATCAGGTTCGCCGTCAAGAATGTGAGATCGACGAACAGGAACGGAAAAATCAACGCGCCCGCCGCCAGCGGCGACCAATTCCAAACCTTCCAGATCACCACGAACGCCATTGTTGCGGTTACAACCATGGTGCCTGTCACCGCGATGCCGTAGGCCGAAGCAAGCGCTCCCGAAGAGCGAAACAGCGCGACCAGCAGCAGCACGCCGACGAGCAGCAGCGTGTTGACGCGCGGCATATAAATTTGTCCGAACAAGGCCGCAGACGTGTGCCGAATTTCAAGTCGGGGGAGAAGGCCGAGCTGGATCGCCTGCTGAGTGAGCGAATAGGCCCCGGTAATCACCGCCTGGCTCGCGATGACGGTTGCCGCGGTAGCGAGCGCCACCATCGGCAACAACGCCCAGTCGGGGTAAAGCAGGAAAAACGGGTTCTCGATTGCCTTTGGGCTGGCGAGCACCAGCGCACCTTGGCCGAAATAATTAATCACAAGCGCGGGCAGCGCGACCAGCAACCAGGCAGTGCGGATTGGCGCGCGGCCGAAATGCCCGAGATCGGCATAGAGCGCCTCTGCGCCCGTTACCACAAGGAAGACGGCGCCGAGCGTAACAAGCCCGATGAGTCCGTGATGGGACAGAAAGTTGACGCCATGAATTGGGTTCACGGCCTGCAGCACGCTTGGATTGTCGGCGACGTGCACAACGCCGGCGGCAGCGATTGCCACGAACCACACAAGCGTGATCGGCCCGAACCAGGCCGCGACGTTGGCGGTTCCAAACGACTGTACCGAAAACAATGCGACCAGGATCAGCACGGTCAGCGGCACCACGTACGGATCGAGCGCCGGCGTCGCGATCTTAAGACCTTCGACCGCCGACAACACCGACAGCGCCGGCGTGATGATGGCATCGCCATAGAACAGCGCGCCGCTGACGATGCCGAGTAAGATGATCACCCCGCCGCCACCGCCGACCGTGCGATGCGCCAGCGCCATCAACGCAAGCGTACCGCCCTCCCCGTTATTGTCGGCGCGCAGCAGGATGACGATGTACTTGAGCGTGACCACGACGATCAGCGACCAGACGATCAGCGACAAGATGCCGAAGACGACGTCCTCGCTCGCCGGGTTGTTCGGGCCGACTGCGGCCAATACCGATTCACGCAAGGCATAGAGCGGGCTGGTGCCAATATCGCCATAGACGACGCCGATGGCGCCAAGCGTAAGAGGCCAAAATCCGGATTTCCCGTGTGCGTCGTCGCTGCCGCGCGGCGCAGCTTCGCTGCCCGCGGGAGCGGTGAATGGTGCTTCCATATGGGGGGTTGCTCGCGATCTGCGCCTCAGCACGACGCAGCGGGATGCTGCATTGCAATAGCGATGCAGGGGCGCGTTTATAGACCCGCCGGTGGCGACGCAACAGCAAGCAGTCGCGACCGGACTGCACGCCAGCCATGCGGAAACCACGCCATTGCGAAGCTAATTACCGCTCTTTATCAAACAGTTATATGAAGTCTCATGCAAGGCTCAGTTGATCATTAGATCGTGACCTGGGTTCCGACCTCGACCACGCGCCCGGTTGGGATGTGGAAAAAGTCGGTCGCGTCGCTTGCCGATTTCGCGAGCGCAATAAACAGCCGATCCTGCCAGCGCGGCATGCCGGAACGCGCGGCCGGCTTCAGTGCGCGGCGCGACAGGAAAAACGAGGTCGACATGATGTCAAACTGCCAGCCCTTTTTGCGAGCAATTGCGAGGGCGTTTGGCACGTTGGGCGTTTCCATAAACCCGAATTTTAGTTCAACTCGCGAAAACAATGGTGACATTTCCGTCATGTGGACGCGATCATTGTCGCGCACGCGCGGCGTGTCGGTCGTATTGATTGTAAGGATGACGTTGTGTTCGTGAAGGACCTTGTTGTGCTTGAGATTGTGCAGCAGCGATGTCGGCGCAGACTCCGGATCGCTAGTCAGAAAGATCGCCGTGCCGGGAACAATATGCGGCGGCTTCTTCTCAAGACTCTTGACAAGCGCGTCGAGCGGCACTTCGGCGCGGCGGGTCTTGCCGGAGAGCAGCACGGTGCCGCGGCGCCACGTTATAATTAGGATGACGATGCTGGCGCCGAACGCGAGCGGAACCCACGCGCCCTGGACGAGTTTGAGCAGGTTCGCACAGAGAAACGTGAAATCGACGGTCACCAACGGCATGATCAGTAGCGCAGCCGTCCATGGCCGCCATCGCCATAGCTTCCAGATCACGATGAACCCTAGAATGCCGTCGACCAACATGGTCGTGGTCACGGCGATGCCGTAGGCTGACGCAAGCGCGCTCGAGGTGCGGAACATCGCGACCAGCAGCAGCACGCCGACCAGCAGGGCACCGTTGACGCGCGGAATGTAAATCTGCCCGAGGTGGGTTTCAGACGTATGCCGGATCGCAAGACGCGGGATGAGTCCAAGCTGAATCGCCTGCCGCGTGATTGAATAGGCTCCTGTAATGACAGCTTGGCTGGCGATAATCGTCGCAATCGTGGCCAATACGATAATCACCGGCAACATCGACGCTGGAAACAAGAAGTAGAACGGATTTTCCATTGCTTTGGGATCCGCAAGCACCAGCGCGCCTTGCGCAAAGTAGTTGATCACGAGCGCCGGCAGAACCAGACCGAACCAAGCGGCCTGGATCGGCTTGCGGCCAAAATGCCCAAGATCGGCGTAGAGCGCTTCACCGCCGGTCACCGCCAGAAACACGGCCCCGAGCGTCACTAGTCCGATCATACCGTGCGTGCTCAAGAACTCGATCGCGTAAAAAGGATTGAGCGCAGCAAACACACGCGGATCGTCGAATAAATGGGTCAGCCCGGCGACCGCGATCGCCAAGAACCACACCACCATGACTGGACCGAACAACGAAGCCACACGCGCTGTGCCGCGCGCCTGGACAGAAAAGAGCGCAATCAGAATGACCACGGTTACGGGCACCACGACGTGCTCGAACGCCGGGGTCGCCAGTTTCAAACCCTCGACGGCGGACAACACCGAGATCGCCGGCGTAATCACGGAATCGCCGTAGAACATCGCTGCTCCAACCATGCCAAGCATGAAGATGCCTGTGGTGCGCCTCCCTAGCGCTCGCGACGCCAGCGCGGTCAATGACAGCGTTCCGCCCTCCCCGTTGTTGTCAGCGCGTAGCAAGATGAGGACGTACTTGACGGTGACCGTAACGATTAGCGCCCAGACGATCATCGACAGCACGCCAAGGACCGCCTCGCGCGAAATCGGGCCGTTGCCAACCGCGGCAGAGAGCGCTTCCCGAAAGGCATAGAGAGGACTAGTGCCGATATCGCCATAGACGACACCGGCGCTTCCAACGATCAGCCGAAGCTGTCCGGGAGGAATTGAACTTTCGGCGCCATGCCCGTTGTGCAGGTCCGTCGCGCGCGGAGCATCTGACATGAACAATGCGTCGCTGTTGCCGCCGAAATCCGGGCGCCCTTATAGCACCGGCAGGGTTCAATGAAAGCGCGATATGGGCGAAGTCAGGGACAGTAGATGTGGCTTTACCGCGAATCCGCCGCGGCGCAATTAGTTCATCAGGAACAACCAGATAGTTGCGCTACGGCTTGAAGTCCATGGGAATTGGCGGCGCTTCGCGCATCAGCGTGATGGTGATGCGGCGGTTGGCGGCAATGAAAGGATCGTCCGGGAACAGCGGTTGTGTGTCGGCGCGGCCGGAAACCGCGTAAAAATTGGCTGTCGGAACACCCTCGGCTTCCAGAATCCGCCGCACGACGGCGGCGCGGTCGGTCGAAAGCTCCCACGGCCCATAGTCCGGGCGCGGCGGAACCTTTGACGCCGAGGTGTGCCCGGTGATCGAAATCCGCGACGGAAGGGCTTTCATAGGTCCCGCGAGCTTGACCAGAACGCGGCGCGTCCGCTCGTAAGGGTCCTTCGATCCGTCGGGGAACATCGAGCGGCCGTCCTGATCGACGATCTCGACGTTGAGGCCGTCCTTCGTCTCCTCAATCATGATGTGTTTGGAAACTTCGGAAATTTCCGGCAGGTCCTGAAGCGCCTGACGCAATGACGCCGCCGCCAGCGCAAACGAACGATCCTTGGTCAGCCGCGCCGCCGTGGTGCGATCCTGGTCATGCTGCTCCGGCGTCGGATTGGCGGTCGCTTCTTCGGGCGGAATGTGCGCAGCATTCTTGAGTTTTGGCCGCGTCGGCAAACCGGGCACCTCGATGATGCCGGAATAGCGAATATTATTTTGCACGCCAAACGCATCGCGCATCGAACCGGCGACGATTTGCAGCTTGTGTTGATCCTGGTTCGAGAACGCGACCAGCATCACGAAAAAGCTCATGAGCAAGCCCATGAGATCGGCAAACGTAACGAACCAGCCGTGACCGCCGTGAGCGCCGCCGCGTTTCTTCGCCATGCTCTCCGCCCGCCGCGCTAGGCCGCCGCTGGTACCGGCTCATCCTCGTGGCGATGCTTCTCCGGCAGATAAGCCAGCAGCATTTCACGCACCAGCGCCGGGCTCTTGGAATCGCGGATCATCAGAATGCCATCGATGATCAGCGTGCGGTTGATTTCCTCATCGACCAGTTTGACGTGCAGCTTGTCCGCGAGCGGCAGGCAAAACAGATTCGCTACCAACGCGCCGTACAATGTCGCAAGCAGCGCGACCGCCATAAACGGGCCGAGCTTTGAGGGGTCGGTCATATTGGCGAACATCTGCACCATGCCGATGAGCGTGCCGATCATGCCGAACGCCGGCGCGCAGTCGCCGACCGCGCGATAGATTTTCTGGCCTTCGTCGAGATGCGTCAGAAAGTTGTCGCGGTCGCGTTCGAGATTGTCGCGGATGAAATCCGAATCATATCCATCAGCGACGTATCGGACGCCCTTGGCAAGGAAGGGATCCGGGATTTCGACATTCTCAAGACCCATCGGGCCGTTCTTGCGCGCGATCTCGGCAAGACCAGCGAGCTCGTCGACCAATTCGCGCTGACCGGTGCTGCGCATTGTGAATGCGAACTTCATGCCGAGCGGCAGCCCGTGCAGCATCGCCACCAGCGGGAATCGGATCAACGTTGCAGATATCGAGCCCCCGAAAATAATGATGATGGCGTGGAGGTCGTAGAACATCCGGAAATCGCCACCCAGCATAATGAGCGTGGCAATAACTATTGAGCCGGCGGCCAGACCAATGCCGGTTGCGATATCCATCAAACTCCCCGAACGCCTTACCGGTGCGTCGCCGCGGGCGGGCGGGCACGGCTCGACACTAGGCTCGGCGCCATTAAAGGAGCGTAAAAGGCGCAATCGCGTTCACGCCAAATTAACCTGATCAATGGTGCGGAAATCGCGCAATTCAGCCAGCTTCATCCCCGTAGCGACCTGCTGCTGTCCATGGGCTTGCGAGATTTCCGGCCAAACGCCGCCTTAGTCAGCAAGTGGGGCGCTTTCGGCCGATCGCCGGCTGCGCTATGGAATCTGTTCAACCGACGGCACCGCATGCCGCCGGAAAGGCAATGTTACGGGGAGAGCGAAATGCGACAGATCGGACACTTTATCGGCGGCCGGGAGGTCAGTGGCGGATCAGGCCGAACCGGCGACGTGTTTGATCCAAATACCGGCGAAGTGCAGGCCAAAGTGGCGCTTGCCTCGCGCTCGGATGTCGAACAGGCGATCGCGAATGCACAGGCCGCGCAACCAGCCTGGGCCGCGACCAACCCGCAACGGCGCGCGCGCGTCATGTTCAAGTTTCTGGAACTGATACAGCAGGAACTCGACAGCCTGGCAAAATTACTGTCGTCCGAGCACGGAAAGACCGTTGCCGACGCGCGCGGCGACATTCAGCGCGGGATTGAGGTCGTCGAATTTGCTTGCGGCATTCCCCACATGATGAAGGGGGAGTTCAGCGATGGTGCCGGGCCGGGCATCGACCTTTATTCGCTGCGCCAGCCGCTCGGCGTCGTCGCCGGGATTACGCCGTTCAACTTTCCCGCCATGATCCCGCTGTGGAAATGCGCGCCGGCGCTCGCCTGCGGCAACGCTTTCATCCTCAAGCCCTCGGAGCGCGATCCGTCGGTGCCGATGCGGATCGCCGAATTGTTCCTCGAAGCGGGGCTGCCCGCCGGCATTCTCAACGTGGTCAACGGCGACAAGGAGGCGGTCGATACGCTGCTCACCGACCCGCGCGTGCGCGCCATCGGCTTTGTCGGCTCCTCCGCCATCGCGGAATACATCTATGCGACCGGCTGCGCGCACGGAAAGCGCGTGCAGTGCTTCGGCGGCGCC
>JBGPOB010000085.1:0-12309 GCA_041487815.1 Xanthobacteraceae bacterium
GAAGACGCTCAAATCCGTGCCGCGCGATGGCAAGAGCATCGGCGAGATCATGGTCCGCGGCAACACCGTCATGCTCGGCTATCTGAAGGAACCGAAGGTCACCGCGCAGGCGTTCCGCGGCGGCTGGATGCATACCGGCGATCTCGCCGTCGAGCACCCGGACGGCTATATCGAGATCAAGGACCGCGCCAAGGACATCATTATTTCCGGTGGCGAGAATATCTCGAGCGTGGAGGTTGAGATCGCGCTTTACAAGCATCCTGCCGTGCAGCTCGCCGCCGTGGTGGCGCGACCTGACGAGAAATGGGGCGAGACGCCGTGCGCCTTCGTCCAGCTCAGACCGGGGACGGCGGCGACTGCGGACGAAATCATCGATTTCTGCCGCGCCGAGCTTGCGCACTACAAGGCGCCGAAATCGGTCGTGTTCGGACCCCTGCCTACCACCGCTACCGGCAAGATTCAGAAGTTCGTGTTGCGCGAGCGGGTACGCGCGCAATGAGGAATCTGGGATCGCAGAAGGGCAATCGGCGACCGTAGCTCATGGCAGGTGCTCGCCGCTCGCCAAGCTTTCGACCGTGAGATTCTCTGGCTACCGGCCATCGAGAATTGCTTCGACAAGCGCCGGGGGCCGGAGTGCGAGCTCCAACATATGGCTCACATATCGGTCCGCGACCTGGTTCTCATGTGCGATTTCGGCGATCGACGTGGCGCGCGCATGAATGAGATCATCAATCCAATTGAAGCCGCCTGGAACAGCACGGACGCAACCTGGTCGATGGCGATCGTCGGAGTCGACCCGGATCCGACGATGGCCCCGGTCCTGAAGAAATGGGCGCAGGACTACTAGGACGCGGTCCATCCTTTCGATCTCGGTGGCGCCTACGCGAACTTCATGATGGACGATGAGGGCGAGGCGCGCCTCAAGGCGGCCTACGGCGGCAATTACGAACGCCTCGCCACGCTGAAGAAGCAATACGACCCGGGCAACCTGTTCCGGGTGAACCATAACATTCGACCTGCCGGATAGGCAGCGGGCGCAGTCTTCGGGCGGATCATCTGAACCGGCGATAGTCAGCCATTTCTCCAGCGGAGGTTGGAATATCGTCGCCTCGCTCCTCCATTCCGTTACCAATGCTTCTTTCTCCGCGTCTCGCCACCGCAGGACCGGCGTGTGCGCCCTCGATGGTTCTCCATTGACCGGTGCCTTGGCGAGGCCTTCCAGCGGCTCATTGCGGACAACCGCAGCGCCGAACTGGTTTTACTCCTTGTCGCCCTCACACATTCGTCGCAATCAAGGCCAACGATTGTCGAGCGGCTCCTGGACGAACAGGCGACGTCTCAGCGTTCGGTGCCGCGGCCCTGAAGCAATGCTGACGGATGGCCTTGCCGACACGATCCGGAAAGCGCAATCTATCGTACGTAATGAAGGCTCTTGGCGAATTCTGGAGCCGTGCGTTGAGTGACATTTCCAGGCAAAATTGAATGACTGACGAATAGCAGCGAGTTCTACATGAGGGGGGCGCCATGCAGACCAATGTCTCGTCGTTGGATCGTGCCATCGTCGCTGGCATTCGGCGTTCGAAGTTCATTGGCGCGAGCCTCGCAGCGATTGCGTTAGCCTCAGTCAGTCCGTCGGCGGCGCAACAGAGTGGAATGCAGCCTGGCGAAGCATTCGTCACGCGTTTCTCGGGCGTAGTGACGACGCCGGGCGCAGCCGGGCAGCCGCCCATTGCATCGATCAACGTGAACGGCATTGTCGGCAGCATCGTCGATGTCCGCGCGCCGGCGTTCCCGCCGATCGGTTTGCACTGGATGACCGAGCCGCAGCGCGGCGCAGTTACGGCGCGCGAGGTCGGACAAGTTTTTGGCGTCGTACTCGACGATGCGACCCCTCCGAACATTTACGTCAGTGCGACGTCGGCGTTCGGTTTGCACTTCGCGCCCGGCGGCACGCAATGGATGCCCGGCCTGTGGGGCGCCAACGGCGGCCCCGGCACGATCTATCGCCTCGACGCGGCCAACAACTATCGGCCCCGCGTCTTCGCCAACATCGTGCTGAACAATCGCGCCAACACCGGCGCGGCACTCGGCAATATGGCATTCGACCGTGTCAACAAGCAGATTTTCGTGTCCGACCTCGAAACCGGCATGATCCACCGCATCCGAACTTCCGATGGCGTGGACCTCGGAGTGTACGACCACGGCGTGCAGGGCCGAGCGCGATTCCTCAATGTCGCGACGAGGCAGCAGGCGACGCTTGCGCCGATTCCCTTTGCGCCCGCATCGCGCGCAAAATTGACCGATTGCCCGGTGAATTTCGAGCGTTCGCCCGAATGCTGGAATTTCGCGCCGGCCGGCCGACGCGTATGGGGCGTTGGCGTGCGCCGCGATCCCGCGGGCAACCAAGTGAGATTGTTTTACGCGGTCTGGAGTGGTCCCGGTTTCGGGGCGACGACATGGAATGCATTGCCCGAGGACGAAAAGCGCAATTCGGTCTGGTCGGTGCGCATCGCGCCCAACGGATCTTTCGATACGTCTGACGTCCGGCGCGAATTCTTGCTGCCCGATTTCTTTATGCAAAGGGAAGACATTGCGCGCGCCGGCTACAGCTCGCCGGTAAGTGATATTACCTTTTCCGAAAGCAGCCAGCGCCCGATCCTGTTAATTGCCGAGCGCGGTCTCGTCCGCAATCTGGGACTGGCCGTCGACGATCCGTTCGCAATGCCGCATGAGGCGCGCGCCCTTCGCTACGAGCTCGACCAGTCCGGCAACTGGCAGCCGGTTGGCCGCTATGATGTCGGATTCTATGACCGCAAGAACGAGGGGCAGCCCTATATTCACGCCAGCAGCGCGGGCGGTATTGCATTTGGCTTCGGCTACGCGGACGATTTCGCGTCGGTCGATCCGGCGCGGCCCGACCAGTTCGTCTGGATCACCGGCAACGATTTGTGTTCGGCGGAAGGCCCCTGCCGCCTGCCGTCCGGCACGCAGGGAGGCGCGCAACAACTGGAGGGGGATCCGTCCGAGGTTCACGGCACGCAAGGGCTTCCCGAGAATGCCATCGACGCGCTGCTGCCGCCGGCCGCCATCGGCACATATCCCGTTAGCGGCGAACCATATCCATCGGTCGGACCCCAGCTGTCCTACATGATCGACACCGACATCAACGTCGATCAATCCGGCGCACCGATCAGCGCGGAATTTTCGCGCAGCGATACGACCAAGATCGGCGACATTGCGGTCTATCAAATCCCCACGCTGCCATCAGGACCGCTGCTGTTGCTGCCGCCCCCGCTTCCGGCGGGGACGCTGATCGCGGGACACGACGCGGTACTCACCCACGCGGTCGTTGCCTCGCACGGCATAGGCCCCAGTCATTATTGGATCGCGTCGCATAACCCGTGGGCTAGCCACAGCCCGGGTCACAGCCATAGTCTGTGGAGTTCGCACGATCCGGTGGTGAGCGGCGGCGGTCATTTCCCGCCCGGCTCCTTCGGCCATTTCCCGCCTGGCTCCGCCGTGCATCTGCCGCCCGGATCACCGATTCATCTACCGCCGGGATCGGTGCTGCACGTACCGCCGGGATCGATCATTCACCTGCCGATTCCGTCTGGCGTGCATTTGCCAATTCCGTCGGCGGTCCATCTGCCGGGGCCATCCGCCGTGCACCTGCCGATTCCGTCCGGCCTCCATCTGCCAGGCCCGTCGAGCGTTCATCTACCGATTCCATCGGCGGTGCACTTGCCGGTCATTTCGGGCATCCATTTGCCGGCGCCGTCCGGCGTGCACCTACCGGGTCCGTCGGCGATTCATCTACCGATCCCGTCCGCGATCCACTTGCCGGCAGCGTCCGGCGCGCATCTGCCGGGTCCATCGGTGATCCACATGCCGATCCCGTCCGGCATTCACCTGCCGGCGGCGTCCGGCGCGCATCTACCGGGACCGTCGGCAATCCACTTGCCGGTGCCTTCGGCGATCCACCTGCCGGCAGCGTCCGGCGCGCATCTGCCGGGACCCTCGGTCATTCACTTGCCAGCGGTTTCCGCTTCTCATTCGCCGCCGGGCTCGGCCGTCCATTTGCCGCCGGGTTCCGTGGTGCACTTGCCGCCAGGCTCCGTGGTCCATTCACCACCAGGCTCGATCGTGCATACGCCGGCGGCATCGGGCGTCCACCTCCCGGCTATCTCGGGAGTGCATTCTTCGCTGGGTTCCGCGATTCATTCACCGCCAGGTTCCGTGATCCATGCACCGCCGGGCTCCGTAATCCATGCACCACCAGGCTCGGTCGTGCATCCGCCGGCGGCGTCGGGCGTGCATTTGCCCGTAGCCTCCGCCGGCCCCATCGTCCATCAGCCGGCGCTTTCCGGGGTGCGCGGCCCCATCGTCCACCAGCCGGCGCTTTCCGGGGCGGCTGGCCCCGCGGTGCACACACCGCCTGGCTCGGTTCACCTGCCGGCGGGTTCCGGCACCGTCCACATTCCGGCGGGCTCTGTCCGCGCACCGTCCGGTCCCGTGCAAATCCACACCCCGCCGGGCTCGGTTCGGCTTCACACGCCGCCCGGCTCGGTTCAGCTTCACACGCCGCCGGGATCGGTCCGCGTCCATACCCCGCCGGGCTCGGTTCAGCTTCACACGCCACCGGGATCGGCCAATGCGCACGCGCCCGTCGCATCGCGAGGGATCAATCTGCAGCAGAATCCGGGTTTCGTGCGGCCCCAAGGACAACAGTTCCGCGTGCCGCAGGGTCAATTCAAATTGCAGCAGGGGCCCGCGCAAGGCGGATCGAATCTTCGGTAGCCGGGTGGGGGGCTCCACGCCGCTGTGCACGATCGGCTGATGAAATGGCGAGCATGAAAGGGCAGGCCGGCCCGACGGCAGATAAAGTCACCGACTACCGCGGCTTTGCGGCGGCGTCGCTCGCGACCTGCCTGTTGCTACAGGGCGCCTCGCCGGCGCTGGCGGATAAGGCAAAGCTGTTCACGCACCAAAGCTACGTCGAGGACGCGGCGCGCTCAACCGATGTGCCGTTCGGCAATATCAAGAACGTATTTGGCTGGGTGCTCGGCAATCTTCCCGAGCGCGTGAAAGTGTATCCGACAGAGAATTATTACTACTTCCGCTTCATGCACAATGGCCTGAACTATGCCGGCAACATCCGTCTCGACGCCGCGGACCGCGATCAGGGAAAGTTGCACTTCGCTTATTTTGAAGACATGCAGGAATACCGCGAGCAGCCGTTGATCCTCTATCGCGTGCTCGACAAGGTTGCCGGCGTCACCGTCGAGAAAGTGGAACCTCTCCTCTATCGCGTTTCATATAAGCACAAGAGTGTGCTGTTCGAACTCAATGATCTCTCCAGCGTCAAGCCACCGGAAAATGCCATCACTGCCGAGGAGATTTATATCGGGCCGGTGTTCGACGATTCCGCCATTCAATTCTTTCTAGTGTTCAACACCCGCCTCAAGATTTTTCACTACATTCTCGACGAGACTGTCAAGGTCAACGAAGATTTTCTGCCTGCGCGCCAGACCGATCGCATCCTGATCGGCAAGCGTACCGGATTCGCCTTCTATCAGGATGATAAGACGAACCGCAAAATCCTCATTGGCGTGTTCGAGGCGAACGCCCGCGTGAATAACTATTTCGACGGTCCGTTCGACCAGCTGCCCGATAATTTTATCCAGGACGACGTGTTGCAGAAGGCGCTGATTGAAGCAGAGCCGACTCTCGCCGGGCAGATCGATCGTTTCGGACATTACGCGAACGGTAGCGGGCGCGTCTCGATCTCGCCCTACACTTATTACCGGAGCGAAGCGGATTTGCTTATGTTTTACACCTGCGCCAACGATGCGAATATTCCGCCGGAGAACTACTACACGTGCTTCGTGATGGAATGGACCAGTGGCACGCCGATGCTGTCGGCGTATCGCCGGATCGTGGCAAGTGCGCCGGCGCCGGCTGGAACCGCAACCGACGGACATTAACCGCAAGGCGGCCGGCAAGCGTGGTCGGGCATTGCATCGGCGCGCCGATATTGACCTGTGTCAAGCAGATCGAAACCGCTCGGAATATTTTAATAACAAACGGCGGGCGACCAGGTCATGCGGACTCCCCATAATCCGGAATTCAAGAAGCTCCGCAACGAGATGGTTGAAAAGGCCATCTTCGCGCGAGGGGTCCGGTCCGAGCTGGTTCTCAATGCCATGCGGAGCGTGCCGCGTGAATCCTTTCTGCCGGCGCAGCTTCGCGAGTTTGCCTACGATGATGCTCCATTACCAATTGAAGAAGGACAGACGATCTCTCAGCCTTATATCGTCGCGTTCATGACAGAGGCCTTGGCGCTCCGAGGGGGCGAAAAGGTACTCGAAATCGGTGCTGGTTCGGGCTATGCGGCGGCGGTCCTGTCTGAAATTGCCTCCGACGTCTACACCGTCGAGCGCCATGGCCCGTTGGCCGAGAAGGCCGCCGCGACACTAGCTGATCTCGGTTACGACAATGTCCACGTGCTGCATGGCGATGGGACGCGCGGATGGCCGGAACATGCGCCCTTTGACGCGATCGTCGTCGCGGCCGGCGGCCCCACGATTCCCGAATCGCTGAAGAACCAACTGAAAATCGGCGGCCGGCTGGTGATTCCGGTGGGTGCGGATTTGCGCGTGCAGGAACTGGTGCGGGTAACGCGGATTGCGCAAAACGAATTTCGCCGTGAAGACCTCGCCGATGTGCGATTTGTTCCACTGCTGGGCGAGGAGGGGTGGGCGCCCGAGGAGGCGGAGCCAGCCCGCGTCCGCCGCGCGCCGCCGGCAGTCGCTCAGAGTGAAGAAAAACTGGTCAAAAGAATTGGTGACGCTGCCGAGCCATTCGATTCGATCGACAAGGTCGATCTCGATCCGCTGCTCGAACGGATTGGCGACGCGCGCGTCGTGCTGCTCGGCGAGGCGACCCACGGCACCTCGGAATTCTATCGGATGCGCGAGCGCATCTCGCGCGAACTGATCGTCAAGCGGGGATTCCGCTTCATTGCCATCGAGGGCGATTGGCCGGACGCCGCGCGCGTTGACAATTATGTGCGGCATGTCGAATATCTTCCTTCCGAATGGACGGCGTTTGCCCGCTTCCCGACCTGGATGTGGCGCAACAACGAGGTGCGCGATTTCGTAAACTGGCTGCGTGAGCACAATGCTGCGACCAAACCCGAGGCGCGGGTGGCGTTTCACGGCCTCGATCTCTACAGCCTGTACGTGTCGATCCGCTCGGTTCTGGGTTATCTTGACGAGGTTGACCCGGAAGCTGCCATGGTTGCGCGTCAGCGCTATGGATGCCTGACGCCGTGGCAGGGCGATCCGGCGACTTACGGCCACGCGGCGTTGACCGGCTCCTATCGGACTTGTGAAGAACACGTCGTGCGCGCGCTCAAGGATCTATTGGAAAAGCGCGTTGCTTACGCCGAGCGTGACGGCGAACGCTTTTTCGACGCGGTGCAGAATGCCCGCCTCGTCGCCAACGCGGAACGCTATTATCGCGTTATGTATTACGGCTCGCGCGCATCCTGGAACCTGCGCGACGAGCACATGTTCACGACGCTGAAGAACTTGCTGGCGTTTTATGGCGCAGGCAGCAAGGCGATCGTGTGGGCGCACAATTCGCACGTCGGCGATTCGGCGGCGACCGAAATGGCCTCACGCGGCGAGCACAATATCGGCCATTTGTGCCGGCAGGAATTCGGCGGCAGCGCCTATCTGGTCGGCTTCGGCACCAATAGCGGAACCGTTGCAGCGGCATCCGACTGGGACGGGCCGATGGAAGTCAAGACAGTTCAACCGGCGCTGCCGAAGAGTTATGAGCATTTATGCCACGCGACCGGGCACGCGCGCTTCGCGCTGGGATTGCGCAATCGCAGAGACCTGAGCGGTGCCCAAGGCTTGGGGAAGCCGCGGCTTGAGCGAGCGATCGGCGTGATCTATCGGCCAGAGACCGAGCGCGCCAGCCACTATTTCCAGGCGGTTTTGCCGCAGCAATTCGACGAGTACATCTGGTTCGATGAATCGCGCGCCGTCACGCCGTTCGACACCGCGGAACTTGCGGGACTGCCCGATACGTATCCCTTTGGGGTGTGAACTTCGCCATGCCCGCTTGCAAGGACATCCCCTATGTTCTCGACAAGCTGAACTGGATGCGCGCAGAGCGGATATGGCCCAACGGCCTGCGCTATACGTGGACCGATGCCTTTGGCGTCATCCTCCTGGTTTCACTTTATGCCGAACTAGGCGAGCCGCGCTTTCTCGACGAGGCGGAGCGAGTGGTGGCCGAGGTCGACAGGGTGCTTGGGCGCCCGCGCGGCATCCGCATCGGAGAAGCGCCGGACCGGGACGGGCAATATTTCCATTATCTTGCAATGTGGCTCTATGCGCTGTCGGTGCTGGCGCGCCACGTGCCAGCCTATCGACAAAAGGGTGTCGATCTCGTGCGCCAGATCCACCGCGCATTTGTCGTGCCGGGGAGAGGCGTCATCTGGAAAATGACCGAGGACTTGAGCGCACCTTATCCAGGCTTCGGTTTCGGCGCGCTCGACGCTTTCGACGGTTATGTCTCGTATCGATGCCTCGATGAGAATGCGCTCGCCCGCCAGGCCGCCGAGATGCGGGCACTCGTCGATGCGACTTACGCAATCCTCACCATCACGCAGGATCTTGGACTCGGCATGATGCTGTGGCTGACCCAATTTTTCCCGACTGAGAATTGGGCCGTGACACAACGGCGACGCAGCCTCGCGATGCTCGATCGGATGTGGCGCGAGGATGGCTATTTCTGCCGCGAGCCCGATCTCCCGCATGTCAAGTTCGCCTTCACGAATTATGGCGTTTCAGTTGGTTTGCAAGCGGTGGATGCGATGACCGAACGGGTGCCTCGGCTGAATGCCTTTTTCGATCATTACCGGTCAGGCAATGCGTATGACCGCGAGGCCATCACCCACGTGATGGCCTGCAGCTCGCATTTTCCCGGTTATTTGATGCGTGGATTCGGTAGGTGAACAAGGACTGGCGATGGTTATCGGGAATTAAAAGTGATTGTCGTGCCGAATGTCACCCGCGCAAAATACGACTATGGCGCCGAACTGATCCGCCAGCCGTGGCGAACTATGTCTTCTTATTGAACAGAAGCAGAATTGTTCCAGCGTCCATGCAATCGATGTATCGCAACGCTCGTAGCGCATCAGGCACCCTGCGCGCTGGCATTCGGAAAGAACAACTGCTGACCGTTGATTTTGTAGTCGGCAATGGCCTTTTGCCCTTCGGGCGACAGCACCCAATCGATGAATTTCTGACCAAGTTCCTTCTTCACGTGCGGGTGCCTGGCCGGATTGACCAGGATGATGCCGTATTGATTGAACAGCCGTTTGTCGCCTTCGACGGCGATTTCGAGGTCGCCAGGGTTCTTAAACGAAATCCAGGTTCCGCGATCGGACAGGACGTACCCGTTCATCGACGACGCGGTGTTGAGCGCCGCGCCCATTCCCTGCCCGATTTCCCGGTACCAGGTTCCTTTGTCGCGCGCGATGTCGATGTTGGCGAGCTTCCAGAGATTGAGTTCGGCGCTGTGCGTGCCGGACTTGTCGCCGCGCGAGACAAACGGCACCTGCTTGTCCCTGATGGTCTTGAGCGCCGCCGCGATGTCCCGCGAGCCCTTGATGCCCGCCGGATTGCTCTTCGGTCCCACCAGGATGAAATCATTATACATGACCGGGTGGCGCGCGACGCCGAACCCCTCCGCCACAAACTTCTCCTCCTGCGCCTTGGCGTGCACGAACACGACGTCGGCGTCGCCGCGCCGGCCGGTATCCAGCGCCTGCCCGGTACCCTGCGAGATGACCTTCACATCAATGCCGGTCTTTTGCTTGAACAGCGGCAGAATATGGCCGAACAGACCGGAATCCTGGGTCGATGTCGTCGAGGCGACGACAATCGATTGGTCCTGGGCGAACGCCGCGCCGCCAAAGGTCGCCGCGCTTGTGAAAGCCAGTGCAAGGATGAGACGCCGACAGAGCATGGCATGCCTCCGTTTTGTGTCTGGTCAGATGATGAGATCGCCGCGCAGAAACGCGGCCGCCTCCGGGGTCGCGGGTTGTGCGAAGAATGCATTCGCGGCGGTGCGTTCGACAACGCGGCCACGCATCAACAAGACGACGTCGCCCGCAAGTCGCCGCGCCTGGCCGAGATCGTGCGTGGCCATCACGATCTTGACGCCGGCCGCGGCGATCGTTTGCACGATGTCTTCGACGGCTTTGGTGGAAGCCGGATCGAGACTTGCCGTCGGCTCATCGAGAAACAGCACCTCGGGGTCGCGCGCCAGCGCGCGCGCCAGCGCGAGCCGCTGCTGTTCGCCGCCGGACATCAGGCGCGCCGGCCGGTCCGCAAGATCTGCAAGGCCGACCTGCTTGAGCAATGCAGCGACGCGCGCGCGGTGATTGCGTTCGCCGGGCCGCAAGGCAAATGCTACGTTGGCCGCGGCCGTCCTGCGCAGCATGACCGGCCGCTGGAAAACCATGGCGCAACGCTCGCCGCCGTTGGCGCGTCCGCCCCAGCTGACCCGCCCCGACGTGGGAGCGACCAGCCCCATGCCCAGGCGGATCAGCGTGCTCTTGCCGGATCCGTTCGGCCCGATGACAATTGTCGGCGGCCCCGATGTGACAACGAGTGAAATGTCGTCGATGATCGTTACGTCTCTGTTGCGGAGCGAAACGCCCTCGATGGCGATCGGCAGCTCGCTTGACGGCGCGCGCATCGATCTAGCCGGCACGCACTTCACCGACGCGTCGTGCGCTCCATGCGAGCGCGTTGACAACAACGACGATGACGATCAGAACAAGTCCCAGCCCCATGGCGAGCGGCAAATCGCCCTTCGAGGTTTCCAGCGCAATCGCGGTCGTCATCGTGCGGGTAAAGCCTTCGATATTGCCGCCGACGATCATCACGGTTCCGACCTCGGCCGCAGCGCGGCCGAACCCGGCAAGAAAGGCCGTCACCAAACTGAAGCGCGCATCCCAAAGCAGCGTCACGACGCGGCGCAGCGGACCGACCCGCATGGCGGTGAGTTCGTCGCGGTACTCGATCCACAAGTCCTCGACTGTCTGACGCGTCAGAGCGACGACGATCGGCAGAACCAGGAGCGTCTGCGCCGCAATCATTGCCGGCGGCGTAAAGAGCAGGTTCAGGAAGCCCAGCGGCCCCGAGCGCGACAACATCAAATAGACCGCGAGACCGACGACGACCGGAGGCAATCCCATGAAGGCGCTGACCAGCACGGTGAGGAAGGCGCGGCCGGGAAAGCGCGCCAGCGCCAGGTATGCTCCCAGCGGAAAACCAAGAATGGCGGCGAGCAGCGCGGCGGACAGGCTGATGATGAGCGACAGCCGGACGATGGCGTAAAGAGTAGGGTCCCCCCCGAGCACAAGGCTCAATGCTGAAGCGCTGTCCGGCATCACTCACTCCTCGTCATCCAGTTGCATATTTCCCAAACGCGGGTCAAACTGTGGAAATTGTGCAGTTATATGCAGTCAAATACATGCAATTGCTCACCACCGAAGAGACTGCCGCCTATCTCCGTTTGAAGGAGAGAAAGCTTTATGAACTGGTCGCCAACCAGGCGATCCCCTGTACCAAGATCACTGGCCGCTGGTTGTTCCCGAAGGCCGAGCTCGATCGCTGGCTCGCCGGCGGCATTGCACGCCTGGACGCAAGCGCGCCCGCCGAGCCGATGCCGATCATCGGCGGCAGTCACGACCCCTTGCTCGAGTGGGCGCTGCGCGAAAGCGGCTGCGGGCTGGCGACGCTCTCGGAAGGCAGCGAAGCGGGGTTGACGCGCTTTATCGCCGGCGAGGTGGTCGCGGCCGCGATTCATCTCCACGCCGTCGCCAACGACAATGACGCCAATATTGAAACGTTGCAGAACAGCGCACGATTGCGCGACGCCGTGCTGATTAATTTCGTGCGCCGAGAGCAGGGGCTTTTGCTTGCCCGCGGAAATCCGCTTGGCATCGAATCGCTGGAACAGGCGGTTCAGCGTAGCGCTCGATTTGCGTTGCGGCCCAAGGGGGCGGGGGCACAGTTATTGCTGGAACTTCTTCTATTTCGCGCCGGCCTGCGAAGTTCTGACCTTGCCGTCGTCAATCCGCCGTGCCCGACGGGCCCCGACATCGCGCAAGCCATCCGCGCCGGACGCACCGATTGCGGTATCGCCACGCGATCGGTCGCCAACGCCGCAGCGTTGGACTTCGTCAGTCTCACCTGGGAATGGTTCGACCTCGCCGTC